>JBEKVF010000379.1:0-3177 GCA_049514295.1 Acidimicrobiales bacterium | reverse complement strand
AACGGCCCCCCTTCATAGAGAGCCGGCCGGCTCAACGTCCCCAGGCCACCGCCCCGCCGGCATGCGTGAGGTGCTCGCGCGTGTGGCGCGCCCCGACCGCCGCCAGGTCCACCGTGGGCAGCTCCCGCCCACCCGCAGGTCCGAACGGTGCCGTGCGATCGAGCTCCTCGTCACTGAGACCCCGCAGCGTCACCTCCAGCAGGGCGCCGTTGGCCTCCAGGAGGGCGACCGTCTCGGCCGGTCCCGCGTCCTCGGCCCGCAGCGCGTGCGCCGCGTTGGCGCGGTCGATGTCCTCCGCCGACTCCGCCACGCCCTCCCCGCGCGCCATCGCCTGCAGCCATCGCTCGCTGTTGGCATGGCCTTCGGCGACGTGATGGAGCACCACGCCGACCGTCCACCCCTCCCCCGGCACCGGGACCGCCCACTCGCCGTCGGTGCACGAACGGGCGAAGGACACCGCGTCCGCGTTCGCCGCCGCGAAGTCCTCCGCCAGTGCCGCCGCGCGCTCACTCGCCATGGCGCACCCCCGCCCTCTCGCTCAGGTCCTCTATCGTCCAGGAGCCCGGCGGGGCGCCCTCCGCGGCGGCGCGGACCGCGAGCCGCTGCAGAAGCGCATTCACCGGCGTCGGCACGCCGTGGAGCGCGCCCAGCAGCACGATCTCCCCGTTGAGGAACTCGGCCTCGATCGACCCCGCGCCGCGGGCGAGGCTCTGCCAGCTGGAGCCCCCCTGCCACTCCCCCGACGAGGTCGGCGACAGTTGCAGGTAGTCGCCCCGCCGCTCGCGGTCCTCCTCGGAGCTGGCCACGGCGATGCCTGCCGCAGCGAGGGCCTCCTTCCCCTCGCGCTGGGCCTCCCGTGCGAGCGCGCTGAACCTGCCCTCGGGCCCGCTGAGCGCCTCGACCGCGTTGGCCAGGTTCATCAGGAGCTTGCGGTACTTCCAGCGCATGATGTCGGGGCGCGCCAGCGACTGGAAGGTCGTGGTGTCGATGGCGTCCACGATGGCCTGCCCGGGGTCGTCGATGCCGGTGGGGAAGCGTCCCAGGTCCAGCAGGCCCGAGACGGGCGCCGAGTGCACCTGGACCACGCCCGGACGGAGCTGGGTGGCGGGGCACATGACGCACATGCCGTAGGTGTTGGGGAAGTGGCGCAGCACCCGGCGCTCGTTCTCCACGCCGTTCTGCATGCAGACCACCGGCGTGGCCGGCGGCGCCGCGGCGAGCTGCGTGAGCGCGTGGTCCGTGTGCTGACCCTTCACGGCGAGGAGCACGACGGTGCCCTCCGGTGCGTCCTCGTCCCAGTCCACCTGGGCGGGGTCGGACACCGCGGGGATGGGCAGGGCCACCGACTCGTCGGGCGCCTCGAGGACGAGACCCGACTGCAGGGCGCGACCGTGCTCGCCGCGTGCAACGAGGGTGACGTCGAAGCCGCTCTGGAACAGACGGGCGCCGACGGCGCCACCGATGGCACCGGCTCCCAGGACGACGAAGCGCATGAAGGGCACTCTGCCACGTGCCAAGCTCTCACCGTGGCTTCGTTGAACCCGGTCGAGCGCGCCGCCGTGCTGGGTGGCGCGGTCGCCAGCGCCCCGCTGCGCCTGGTCGGCGGGCTGGCCGCGCCGGCCCGCGGGGACATGGCGCGCAACGTGCGGCGGGCCATCGGGATCAGGGAGGAACCGGCGCCGATCGCCACCGATCCCGATGACGCGTACCTGCCGCCGGGCGGGATGGCACGGCTCGTCCACGCCGACCTGCCCACCATGCTCATCGCCGGCGTCAGCGCACTGCTGCTCCAGACGCTGCACCCGCTCGCCATGGCCGGTGTCGCCGAGCACTCGGGCTACCGGGAGGATCCGCTCGGCCGGCTACGGCGCACGGCGACCTTCGTCGGCACGACAACGTTCGGGACCATCGCCGAGGCGGAGGCAGCCATCGCGCAGGTGCACCGGGTGCATCGCCGCGTCAAGGGAACGGCCCCCGACGGCAGGCCCTATTCCGCTGCCGACCCCGAGCTGGTGACCTTCATCCACGTGGCCGAGGTCTCGAGCTTCCTGGCGTCGTCCCGGCGCTACGGCCCTCGTCCGCTCGGACCCGAGCAGTGCGACCGCTACTACGACGAGGTCGCACCCGTGGCGCTGGCCCTCGGGGCCACCTGGGCCCCCCGCTCGGCGGCCGAGGTCGAGAGCTACCTGCTCCGGGTGAGGCCCGAGCTGTACGCCGGGCCGCAGGCCCGCGAGGCACGGGACTGGCTCCTTCGTGGCGTCGCCCGGCGCCCCGGCGAGCGGGCCGTCTACTCCCTGGTGCTGGCCGCCGCCATCGGCATCCTGCCCGGCTGGGCGCGCCGCGAGCTCGGGCTCTCACTCGCCGAGCCGCTCGACCTGCTGGTCGACACGGCGGCCGTGGCCCCACTCACCAGGGCGCTGTCCACCGCGGTGCGCTGGATGGTGACCGCGCCGGCCTGAGCGGAGCTCAGACGACGAGGGTGAGCCCGCCGTCGACGACCACGACCTGGCCCGTCACGTAGGCGGCGCTGGCCAAAGACAGGATCACCTCGGCCACATCCTCGGGCCGGCCCGAGCGCTTGAGCGGGGCCACCTGCCGGACGGCGTCGCGTACGACGTCCCAATCCTCGGTCCATGGCGTGTCGACGAGGCCGGGTGCCACGGCGTTGACCCGGATCTCGGGCCCGACCACCTTGGCCAGGAGGGCCGTCATGTGGTTGAGCGCCGCCTTGCTCGCCGCGTAGGGGATGGAGGAGCCGGTGGGCCGCACACCCGCCGCCGAGGCGACGTTGACCACCGACCCCCGCGCCTCGCGCAGCGCGGGGAGGGCCGCCACCGTCATGGCCCACGTGCCGAAGACGTTGACCTCGAAGATGCGCCGCCACACGTCGACGGATGCCGCCGCGACGTCGTGGTGGGGGATCACGGCGGTGGTCCCCGCATTGTTCACAAGGGTGTCGAGGCGCCCCCAGCGCTCCAGGGCGGCGGCTACGAGCTGGTCCGGGAACTCCGGATCCGTGATGTCGCCCTGCACATAGCGCGCATCGGGCAGCGAGGCGGCGACGGCTTCGCCCTCGGCGACCGAGCGCGACGAGTTGACGAGCACGGCGGCCCCGGCCATGGCGAAGGCGCGCGCCGTGGCGGCACCGATGCCGCTCGACGAGCCCGTGATCGCGAC
>JBEKVF010000378.1:0-3182 GCA_049514295.1 Acidimicrobiales bacterium | reverse complement strand
CCGTATCGGTTATGTGAACCGACGATGAAATCGCCCTCCCCAGAGGCGCGGCCCTCCGGGCTGGGCTGCGTTCCTCGAGACCGTGGCGACCAGGCCCTCCACCCCGCAGAAGCGCTGCTAGACGGGACGGGGGACGGTCCCAGACAGGGACCTCGACCGTGCCGACCCTCCTGGTGGCCACCCCGGTCAGGGCCAGGGTGACCACCAGGAACGACGACGACCGTGGGCCGGCTCGGCCACACACGACCCCGAACACGACGGAGGGCCGGATCGAATCGACCCAGCCCGCCCGTGCCCCCCGGCACTCTGACTGCCCTCTGGAGGCAGCTCGTTTTCGTCCGCCGGCGGTGGCCCGCCGGGCGGGCTAGCAGGTCGTGCTGTTCAGGCCACCCACGCAGGAGTTGGCGCTACTGAACAGGCCGGAGATGCCTCCGCCCAGTGCAGCGACTGCCACAACGGCGACGACGGCGATCAGGCCGACGAGCAGTGCGTACTCCACCATGGAGGCGCCACGCTCGGTACGGGCCCGCTCGAGCAGCGTGCCGCGTGCGGTCCTCACTGCGACGAATGCATTCATGAACATTTCCAACATTGAAGCTCCCCTCTTGCCCCGTGCAAAGCCTCCTCTCGGAGAACTTGCCCTCGTTAAGCATCGGGCGATTGGTGGCGGCAATCCATAGGCCTTTTTGACCTAATGGAGAACGGACCAACGATATGTCCGGTGCCGGTGTTTGATGCTTGTGCTTCCCGGGAATGATCCCCCAAGCGACAGTGGGCTGGATCGGCCGAAGCCGACCCAGCCCAACCGTCATCCCATTGGGGAAGGGGGAATATTCCCTTAGGGAAGCATTGCGTAGCTCGTTGCGGCGACAGCCGCCCCGGCTAGCAGGTCGTGCTGTTCAGGCCACCCACGCAGCTGTTGGCGCTGTTGAACAGACCCTTGATGCCCCCTCCGAGCGCAGCCACCGCAACGACGGCAACGACGGCGATCAGGCCCACGAGCAGTGCGTACTCCACCATGGAGGCGCCACGCTCGGTCCGCGCACGCTCGAGCAGGTTGCCGTGGAAACCACGCACTGCGAAGAACGCGTTCAAAAACAACTCAGTCATTCCTTCATTCCCCTCTCTCGCCCCATTGGTCCCGAACGTTTTGCCCGAACCCATTTGGAGTTCCCAACGACATTGTCGGGGATCGCAACGGTGCACTCCATAGGCTTTATGGACCAATTGCGATGCGCCTCTATTCGATGGTGACGAGGCCCATGACGACGGCACGCACGAGTGCGTGGGTGCGGTTCGTGACGTCCAACTTCTGGAAGATGGCCGCCAGGTGGTTCTTGGTGGTCTTGGGGCTGATGTAGAGCCGTTGTGAGATCTCACCGTTGGTGGAGCCCTCGGCGAGGAGCTGGAGCACCTCGAGCTCCCGCTGGGTCAGCGACCACGGCCCCCACTGCCGATCGTCCTCCCGCCGTGCCGAGACGTCCGGGTCCCGGTAGTCCACGTCGGACCCGGTGTCCATCTCCGGGTCCCGCGTCAGCGACGCCCGGGCCCCGCGCAGGTTCTCACTGCGGTGCACCGTCGTGCTGACCGACGGCCCCGACACCGACACTTGCGTGTAGAACATCCATTCCGACGGGCTTTCGATCTCCATGGCCGGCGCAGGCGCGCTTGGCCCGAGGATCGCCGAGGCTGTGTTCGCCATTCCTACCCCTCATTCCGCAACCAGAGCGAGGTCCGGTGCGCTCCGTTCCCACCGCATGCGGCGGAAAGTCCCAGGTCATTGTACGCTTCGAGTGTCAAACGACAGTCGCAGCACGATTGCGGCCCGGGTGCGGTCACGCGAATCGCGCGCCGCCGGCGTCGCTGTTGCTCAGGCGGTGTGGAAGGCGTGCCTGATGGGGCCCACGATCGGACCGAGGACGACGATCATGATCGCCGGCAGGAAGCAAAACGCCAGCGGGAAGAGGATCTTTATCGGCACCTTGGCCGCCTTCTCCCGGGCCCGCTGGCGGCGCTTGTCGCGCATCTCGTCGGCCTGTGCCTGGAGGACGCGACCGATCGGCAGGCCCAGCGCGTCCGCCTGTGAGAGCACGACGGAGAACGTGACGAGGTCGTCGATGTCCGTGCGCAGCTTCATGTTCTCCAACGCGTCGTGCCGTGACAGACCCAGCTCCATCTCGCGCAGTGTGAGGCGCAGCTCGTGGCAGACCGGCGACTCGAAGCGCGCGCAGGACACCTGCATGGCCTGCTCCAGGCCGAGGCCGGCGGCCACCGAGATCGTCATCAGGTCGAGCAGGTCGGGCAGGTCGTTGGTCACCTGCTCGCGCCGCGCCTTGATGCGGTGGCGCAGCCACCAGCTGGGCACCAGGCCCCCGAGCATGGGCAGGATGAACGTGAGCACCAGGCCGATCTTCACGCTGACGGCACCGCTCACCAGCGCGACGAGCCCGACGCCGATGCCGAGCATGACCGCGCCCACCTGCACCGCGACGAACTCCTCGGCACGCACCGACCCCGTGAGGCCGGCCTTGAGCAGGTCGGCGTGCACGCGGTCGATGTCGCTCGACGGGTAGAGACGCGACAGGTTGTGGCGCAGGCCGTTCCTCACCGGGCCAAAGATGCGCTCGACCAGCGGCGTCTGGACCCGCTCCAAGACCGGAGGCCCGGCGGCGGCGTACACCTCGGCCTCCGAGCCGAGCGAGCGGATGAAATCGAGCCGGTTCTGCGACTTGTGCGAACGCCAGGCCGCGGCGCCGACACCGATCAGGCCGACGGCCATCAGCGTGATCCCCACCAGTGGAACGAAGTATGTGGCGTTCATGTGACCAGCCCCCTCGACGTCAGACCTTGATGTTGACCATGCGCCGCACGATCCAGAAACCCAGCCCCATGAGCCCAGCCGTTCCGATGAGGACGACGAGCCCGGCGCCGTGAAGCATCGGCTGCAGGTAGCCCGGGTCCTTCATCTCCAACGCACAGACCAAGAAAATCGGAATGGCGAAGAGCACGTACCCCGACATGCGCCCCTCGGCCGAGAGCGTCTGGACCTCCCGGCGGACCTCCTGCCGGGTGCGCATGAAGTCGGCCAGCGTGTGCAGAATGGGGGCCAGGCGCCCACCGGTGGACTGCTGAATCCGCACGGCTTCGACGGCCCACTTGAGGTCCTCGACACCGGATCGCTC
>JBEKVF010000377.1:0-3182 GCA_049514295.1 Acidimicrobiales bacterium | reverse complement strand
CCAGTTCAGGATGGCGCAATTGAATCCGGCCGCTCCGACCCGATGGGGTCCGACGTGCGCGCCTTGTCGGCGACACGACCGACGCTCGATCCAACCAAGCTGGCTTATCTCATCGGGCCGGCTGCGTTCGTAGTCCTCCTTCTCCTCATGCAGTTGGGTTATACGGAGCGCCAGTCACTGTGGGTGTGGCTCGGCGTCTTCATCGCCATCTTCGCGGTCAACTTGGTCGTCGATCATCTTTACGACACCCGCCCCAGCAGCCTCACACTCAATCTCCGCGTCATCAGCCAGGTGGCCGCGGTCACCGTGGTCATCTATCTGACGGGGTGGGGACCGGTCTTCTGGGGCGCGTACGCCTTCATCGCGTTGGAGAACGTGGCACGGAGCGGGTCCCGCGTATGGCGCACCACCGCCGCATGGAGCCTTGCCGGAATGGCGGTCGGCCAGTTCAGCCTCGCTCAGGGCTGGTTCCCCTCGGAGCTGTCGCGCACCCAGACCATGGCGCTGACCGTGATGGGTGCGTTCGTTCTCCTTTTCGTCATCCGGATGGTCGGGGCCATCATGGAACAGAAGGAGGAGGCGCAGTCGACCCTCCTTTTGAGCGAGGATCGCTTCCGATCGCTGATCCAGAACTCGTCCGACGTCACGATGATCCTCAGCGAGACCGGTGATTTTCGCTACGTGTCGCCAGCCATCAAGGAACTGCTGCAGTACGAGTCGGACGAGCTCATCGGGCTGCGTGCGATGGACTTCGTGCATCCGGAAGACCTTGACTTCGTTCGAAGGCTGCTCGGGGATGAGTTCCAAGCATCGCCCGCGACCGCCACGCTCGAGTTCCGCATGCTGCGCAAGGACGGAACGACCCGCGACGTCGAAGCAGTCGTGTCGAACCAAACGGACCGCCCCTCCGTTGCCGGATATGTGTCGAACATACGGGACACCACCGAGCGCAAGAAGTTCGAAGCCCTCCTCGCGCATCGAGCGCTTCACGACCCGCTGACGGGACTGGCGAACCGACAGCTGATCCTCGATCGGGCCGAGCAGATGTTGGAGCGGGCGCGGCGGACCGGTGAACCGTTGGCGGTCTTCTTCATCGACCTGGACAATTTCAAGGACTCCAATGACTCGCTCGGGCACGGAGCCGGTGACCAACTGCTTCAAATGGTCGCGGGCCGGCTGCGCGGCATTCTGCGGGCGAGTGACACCGTTGGGCGTCTCGGTGGGGACGAGTTCGTGATCCTGGCCGAGGGGGTCTCCCTTGCCAGCGGACCAGAGATGATTGCTCAGCGCGTTCATGAGGTGTTGAAGCCGCCGTTCCACATCCCAGGGGTCGAGGGGTTGACCATCTCCATCTCGGCGAGCATCGGCATCGCCTCTGGGGATCGCGCGTCGGCGGAGGAATTGCTGCGCGACGCCGACATCGCCCTCTACCGGGCCAAGGGCGCAGGCCGAGACCAGTCGGTGCTCTTCGAGCGGGAGATGCAGTCAGCCGCGAAGGAGCGACTCGCTCTCAAGTCCGATCTGGAATCCGCCCTTGACCGTGACGAGTTCTTCCTGCTCTACCACCCGATCTTCGATCTCGACCGGGTGGAGCTCCAGGGGGTCGAAGCACTCCTGCGGTGGGAGCATCCCACGAAGGGGACCATCATGCCCGACGTCTTCATCCCCGTGCTCGAGGAGAGAGGCCTCATCGTCGACGTCGGACGGTGGGTTCTCAACGAGGCCTGTCATCAGGCCACCGCGTGGCAGAGGCAGGGACACCAGACGACGGTGTCGGTGAACGTCTCCATGCGGCAGCTGGAGTCCGACCGACTGGTCGATGACGTGCGCGACGCGTTGGTCGCGAGCAGCCTCGACCCCAGCAGGCTCATTCTCGAAGTCACGGAATCGACGCTGATGAGGGATGCCGACGCGACCGTTGACAGGCTCAACCGACTGAAGCAGCTGGGCGTCATGGTGGCCATCGACGACTTCGGCACGGGGTATTCGTCGCTCGCCTATCTCCGGAAGTTCCCGGTCGACGTGTTGAAGATCGACCGGTCGTTCGTCGCGGACATGCATCGGTCGCCCGACGCGGCCGCACTGATCCACACGCTCGTGGAACTCGGCCGTACGCTCGGGCTGGTCACATTGGCCGAAGGAATTGAGCAGCAGGACCAGCTCGAAGGCCTTCGTGGCGAGCAGTGCGATCACGGCCAGGGCTTCATCTTCTCCCGGCCGGTGCCAGCATCCGAGATCCTTGAATTGCTCAAGAGCGCGCAGGTGCCCAATCCGTCATAGGTGGCCGGGCGGAGATCCGGCGCCATAGGACACCTATGACCTCGCGATCGGCGTATGAGTCCGCCTCTCGGCGAAGGGACTCGTGCTCCCTCTACTGCCTGGCCATGATCACCCGCAGCCGGTCCTCTACGTGCACCAGGTGATCGGCCGGCTCGTCGCCGACATCGATCTGTACCCAGCGCACCATTCCCGTGAACTCGTTCCCCCGCGCCGGGTACTGATCGCTTACCGGCGTGCCGGTGTCGCTCCCGACGTCGGTCGTCTCGTCACCCGAGAAGATCAGCGGCACGGTGGCGTCGATGTGCCCGTCGCCGACCGGTGAGCCGTCGATGAAGAGGGTCGCCGTCCCGCCGATGCCCAGTCCCGGGCCGTCGGCCGCGAACTCCATGCGGACCTGGTGCACCCCCGACTCCAGAATCTCTCCGCCCTCCACCACGAACCGCTGCAGCCCGAGCAGGTTGTGGCAGTAGCGGGGTTTGCCATCGATCGCGTAGAGCGCCCAACCGCCGAACGCGCCCCCCTGGGCGATGATCACACCTGACGCGCCGCGCTCGTCCACCTCGACTTCGGCCGTCACCGAGTGGGAACGGTTCTTCACTGAGAGCACCGAGCCCTCCGACAGCCGGCGCATCCCGCCGAAGAGGATCTGCGATGTGCCGGACACCAGTTCGGGCCGGCCGGCCAGCGAAGCCAGGAACCGCTCGACCGAGCGGTCGTCGAGTGGGAGTACCTGATGGCGTGTCGCCTCTATCAACCAGAGCCGCTGCAGCACTCGCAGCTTGTCGGGGTCGTTCTCCGCGAGGTTGCGGGCCTGGGTCCAGTCGTCGGGGCCGTACAGCTCCCAGGTGTCCTCGTCGAAGGGAGGCATGCCGCCGATCTCCCAGGGGGTGCGGTGTTTGGTG
>JBEKVF010000376.1:0-3184 GCA_049514295.1 Acidimicrobiales bacterium | reverse complement strand
CCAGGTCGACGACCGTCCCGACCGGGTCGGGCAGGATCCATTCCACCGCGGCCGCCGGCGGCCCCTGGCGGTAGCGCTCGTACTGAGCGGCGGCACCGCCGAAACTGGCGGCACGGGCCGCCCTCACCTCGGGCGTGAGCGGGGTGACGTCGCGATCGGGCACCTCCCCGACCTTAACAACGGGCCGCTCCGCCTTCCCGGAGGCCGGAGTGGGGCTCGCGGCCCACGGCGCGTAGAGTCTCCCGGTCGCCGATGCACCTGCGAGAGCGGGACGGATGGGGCATCACGAGAGGGTCTGAATGGCTAAAAAGTGGTTCGAGACGGTCGCCGAGGCGCAGCGGAGGGCGAAGAAGCGCCTGCCCAAGTCGGTGTACGGCGCGCTGATCGCCGGCTCCGAGCGCGGGATCACCGTGGAGGACAACGTCACCGCCTTCAGCGAGCTCGGGTTCGCCCCGCACGTGGCCGGTCTCGCCGACAGCAGGGACCTGACCACCAAGGTCATGGGCCAGGAGGTCTCGTTCCCGGTCCTCATCTCCCCCACCGGCGTCCAGGCGGTGCACCCCGAGGGCGAGGTGGCGGTGGCGCGGGCGGCTGCGGCGCGGGGCACCGCCATGGGCCTCAGCTCGTTCGCCAGCATGCCGATCGAGGAAGTCGTGGCGGCCTGCCCGCAGACGTTCTTCCAGATCTACTGGATCGGCACGAGGGACCAGATCCTGGCGAGGGTCGAGCGGGCGCGCGCCGCCGGGGCGGTCGGGCTCATCGCGACATTGGACTGGTCCTTCTCGCACGGGCGGGACTGGGGCAGCCCGACCATCCCCGAGACGGTGAACCTGCGGGCGATGGCGCGTTTCGCCCCGGAGGCCCTGGCCAACCCAAGCTGGTTCCTCTCCTTCGCCAAGACCGGGAAGCGGCCGGACCTGACGACGCCGAACATGGTGGAGAAGGGGCAGAAGGGGCCGACGTTCTTCGGCGCCTACGGCGAGTGGATGCAGACACCGCCTCCGAGCTGGGACGACGTGGCCTGGCTCCGCGAGCAGTGGGGAGGCCCCTTCATGCTCAAGGGTGTGACCCGCGTTGACGACGCGAAGCGGGCCGTGGACGCGGGGGTCAGCGCCATCTCGGTGTCGAACCATGGCGGCAACAACCTCGACGGGACCCCGGCGACCATCCGGGCCCTGCCGTCCGTCGCCGAGGCGGTCGGCGACCAGGTCGAGGTCCTGCTCGACGGGGGCATCAGGCGCGGCAGCGACGTGGTCAAGGCCGTCGCGCTCGGCGCACGGGCCGTCATGATCGGCCGCGCCTACCTGTGGGGCCTGGCGGCCAACGGCCAGGCCGGGGTGGAGAACGTGCTCGACATCATGCGTGGCGGAGTCGAGTCGGCGCTCCTCGGGCTGGGGCACCGGTCCATCCACCAGCTGCATCCCGACGACCTCGTGATCCCCGAGGGGTTCAGCCGTCACCTCGGTACCTGACCCGGCCGCGCCGGCACCGGCGCCGCGCGGGGATCAGCTGTCGAACGTGACCACGCCGCGGACGATCGTCCCGGCGGCCTGGTCGTCGTAGCCCTGCTGCACCTGGTCGAGCGTGTACTCCTGGGTGATCAGCTCGTCGATCTTCAACTGGCCGGCCTCGAAGAGGTTGAGCAGGTTCGGCACCTGGACCCGCGGGCTCTGCGAGCCGAAGACCGTGCCGAGCAGCGACTGGTTGAACATGGCCAGGTTGAACAGGTTGAGCTGGACGTCCATCTGGTGGAAGGGCGCGATGGCGGTCGCCACGATGCGGGCGTCCTTCGACCCGCAGGCGCACGCCGCCGCGATCATGTCGCCCTTCAGGCCTCCCGGCGTGAGGATCACCACGTCGGCGTTGCGACCCATGGTGAGCTCGGGGAGCATCATCTGCGCGTCGAGCAGCGACGCCGCCGTGTGCGTGGCCCCGATCTCCTTGGCCTTCTCGAGCTTGAAGGGCACCGGGTCCACGGCGATGACGTGGCGCGCACCGGCGATGCGGGCGCCCTGGATGGCGCCCGATCCCACGCCGCCGCAGCCGGCCACGACCACCGTCTCGCCCGGCTTCACCTTCGCCCGGTCGACGGCGGAGCCGAACCCGGTGGCGATGCCGCAGCTGATGAGCGCCGCGGCCTTCATGTTGTCCCACGGGTTGATGCGCACCAGCGAGTTCTCGTGGCACACCATCTCGTCGCCGAACGTGCCGAGCTGCGCCATGCGGTTCAGGTTCTCGCCCGCCAGGTGGTAGCGGTAGCTGCCGTCGCTGATCATGCCGCCCGCCAGCGTCATCATCCCGAGGTCGCACAGGTTCTGGCGGCCCGAGGCGCACCAGTGGCAGGTGCCGCAGGAGGGGATGAACGAGACGGCGACGTGGTCGCCCTCCGTCACCTGGGTCACGTTGTCACCGACCTCGGTCACGATGCCCGCCCCCTCGTGCCCGCCGACCACCGGGAACATGGACTTCACGCCCATCATCTCGAGCACCTCGGGCGTCTGGCTGATGTCGCCGGTGCGCAGGTGCTCGTCGGAGTGGCACATGCCCGCATAGACCATCTTGACCCGCACCTCGCGGTTGCCCGGAGGGTCGATGTCGATCTCTTCTGTCTTCCAGGGCTCGTTGAGCCCGGTGCACACCGCCGCACGCGTCGTCGTCATTGGTCATCCCTCCCTGAGGCTGGCGCGAACCAGTTCGCGCCCTCAGTATCGCCCCCCGCCCGGTCGCCGACAAACGGCGCGCCCGGCCCCGCCCGCCGGCCGGGCCGGCGCTAGTCTGCGCCGCGTGCCCGTCCCCGCCGAGTTCACCGAGGTCGCGGCCCGGGTGCGCAACTGGGGGCGATGGGGGCCCGACGACGAGGTCGGCACGCTGAACCTGGTCGACGACGAGGCCCGGCGCCGTGGGGCCGCATCGGTCGTGTCCGGCCGGGCCTTCGCCCTCGGGCTGCCACTGTCGGAGGCCGAGGGGATCCAGCTGGGCTTCATCGAGGGCCGCGTCAACCCGACCCGCGCCATGGTCCAGGTGAACCTCCCGGTCAACGCCGACGAACCCGACTGGGTCTGTTTCAGCGAGGATGTCCTCACCCTGGCCACCCAGTGCGCCACCCACTGGGACGCCCTGGCCCACAGCAGCTACGGTGGCGTCATCTACAACGGCTACCCGGCGGGCAGCGTCACGGCGGGCG
>JBEKVF010000375.1:0-3209 GCA_049514295.1 Acidimicrobiales bacterium | reverse complement strand
CGACCAGCTCCTCGGCGGCCGACAGGTTCGCTGGTGGAACGACCAGGTCTTCACCCCAAAACGTCCCGTCGAGGTCGGTGGCCACCAGTCTGATCACGACACCAGTATCGACCCTCGTCGAGTAGGGGAACCGTTGGCGGCAGGTGACAGGCGGCTCCCTCTCTGGATACCGTGCCACCATGCCGGATCGACTGCCTCTGGCCGTCCTGGTGAACGGGGCGCCCGGCTCGGGCAAGACCACGCTCGCCGATGTGCTCGCACCAGCCCTGAACCTGCCGGTCCTCCATAACGACTCTTTGGTCCATGGGATCTGGCGAACTCGAGATCGAGCTATGGAACTGGGACCGTCGAGCGTCGAACCGTTTTATCAATCGATGGAGCTGTGGTTGGAGTCCGGCATCAGTTTCGTTGCAGAACGGACCTTCTTTCCTGGAGTCAGCGAACCCGATGTCGCGAGACGACTGAGGCCGTTCGGGACGCTGGTCCATGTGCACTGTCGAAGCGCTCAGTCCTCTCGCCGGTGGGAAGCGAGGATGCGACAGGACCCGCTCTGTGGTGAGAATCGCCTGAACAAACTCACGCCGCTCGTAAGTCGACTCAATGAGGAACTGGCCGAGCCCCTGGACTTCAGATGCCCTGTATTGACCGTGGAAACCGACAACGGATACCGCCCTTCTGTCGAAACTCTCGTGGCTGAGATCGACTCCATTTACAGCAGGCCACTTATTCACGACCTTGACCGGGTGCCGCAGTCTGAACATTGATCTCTTCCCCGGCTGCGGTCAGGGACTGTTCGGGCCATTCAGGCGACCCGAAGGACTGCCCCCATGGTGCCGAAGTGTCCCACCCACCCGGCGGCGAGGGCAGGTCAGGATGATCCAGAATGTGACCGATTCGGTCTGTAGCTAACTGCCAGACTTCTTCTCATGACGACGACTGGCTCAGTACGGCGAGTTAGTCGGGCTCGCTGCTGCTTCTACCTGCCATGCATTCTCTTGGTTGCCTCCCTACTTACCTCCTTGATGGCGCCAGAGACGGCGCAGGCACAGAGTTCCGAGATCGTCCCAAGCACTTCCGCACCGAAGGCAGACGTCGTCGATGGTGTACCCCTGGTCCCAACGACAAAGGCACAGCGAGGCGAGTGTCAGAGGTTTGCGGACCATCTCAAGAGGCCGGTGCCATGCCCAGGATTGCTGCCCGATCCGATACCTGTGTCCCCCACGTCGGCCGCGGTGCTTTGTCCTGGAGACTACGGAGCCTTTGGTGAAGGTTCTTGCGGACCGGCTGGAATCGAAGTCGATGGGAACCTCTTTGAGCTCAGCCAATCCAACTTCCAGGTGCCTCCTGGCTACGTCGGCGTGTCCTATCAGCAGGACAACGGAGTGGTGGTCCCTGAAACTTCAATCAGCGGTGGGCCGCTCGGCCACTTTGTGTTCATGACTGGGACCGATCTGCAGTCCGTCATGACGAACACGCATGGCAAGGGTGTGGTGCCGGTCCCGTCCTATTGCTTGCCCCTAGACCCCTCCAGCCTGATCCGCGTGCATGGAGGCATCGCCAAGCTGTATCAATGTGCAGATGCATCAAACTCCCTCACGGAGATACAGATCGTGCAAGGCCACACTCTTCTCGTCTGGAACGACGCTGGCATTACATGTGAGGTGAGCTTCCACGGACACAGCCAGGTAAACGTCGATCTGGATGTTGCCGTGGCAAATGCCACCGTGTTGGTTTCTCCTCGAAGGCGGTGATGCTTTTCCGATCCGGTGGCCTGCGAGACCGCCCGCTGGCTTGTCCCAGAAGAGGGTGCCCTACTCGTGCCGGACTGCCCCACCACCGGCGTTCGGGATGCTCCAAACCAACCACATCGCATCAGCCGCAATCCTTGACCAGCGATCAGGGTCGGGATCTCTTTGGGCTGACCCGTGGCGGCATCGGCCGGATCCCAACCGAGCTCCAGGGGAAGCCGGACACGGCGGTCCACTCCTCCGGCGTGGCGTGCTGCCACACCCAGAACGACGCGCCGAGCGCGCCCGCCCGCCGGCTGGCGCTCAAGAACTCGGTGATCTCTGCTCCGCTCGGTGAGACGGTCCGGCCGCCGACGCCAGCGAAGTTGAAGGCCTGTCCAATGGCGTGCACGGGTCGGAGCGTCGAGAGGCGAGTGACGTCGAGCGCGGCGTCGGTGCCGGGATCGGTGCACTCCCAGTAGACCATTGGAGCGAAGGCATCGACGTATGGCGCCATAGCCTGGTAGGGGTAGCCACCGTCCCAGTTGGCGTCGGTCGGAGGGTAGACGGTGGCCACGACCAGCCGGCTGCCGGCGGCTTGCCGAACAAGCTCGAGGTACACGGCCGCCCGCTGGGCGCTCAGCATGACACCCTCGGTCGCCTCCTCGATGTCGGCGCTGTAGCCGTCGACCTGCTGGCCGTCGGGGGCGCGCCAGTCGAGGATCTGCGCGGTCCACTGGGCATCGCCGACGGGGTCCCACAGGTACGGGAAACCCCACGCGATCACGGCAAGGCCGCGGGCATGGGCGACAGGCACGAGCGAGTCGAGCTCCTCGGCGCCGTAGAAGCCGTTCATCGAGTCACCCACCCGGACCCACAGCTGGTGCAGCCCCGCCGAAACGGCCTGCTGCACGATCTCGTCGGCGTCGCCACCGTCAGTGCTGTCCCACTCCCAGATCCACATGCCCTTCCCGGTGAGCGCCGCGACGTGTGAGGTCCACGACGCTGGCGCCTTCACCGGCGGAAGAGACGTCACGAGGACCGCTGGGTGCCACGGCGGCGGTGAGGGCGGGAGTGGCGGGTGCGGGGGCACGGGGCAGCCGGCGAGCGCGACCTGGCCGGAAGTCGTTGGCACCGTCGTGGTGGTCGGCGCGGGCTGTGCGGCCGGGTGCGCCCGCCGTCCTCTTGGCCGCGGCGAAGCGAGTGCCGGTCGCAGAAGGCGCGAGGGCGCCGAGATGGCGACACGGCCCCAGCCACTCGAGGCCTTGGGAGGAGTGGAGCCGGACGTCGCGGCGAGCGTTGCCACAGCGGCCACTGCAGTGCTGCCGAGCACGACCGACACGGCGGCCCATGAACGCTTCATCCGGCCGGACAAGGTCACGGTCCATTGTCGCGGGCCGCCCGATCACGCGCTTGGCAGCTCTGCACCGCCGACGCCCGGGAGGTCCGCGGCTCACGGCAGGGAAAGCGCCAAACCGCCTC
>JBEKVF010000374.1:0-3215 GCA_049514295.1 Acidimicrobiales bacterium | reverse complement strand
TCCTCGAGCGCGACCCGCAACTCACGCCGGGCGAGATGCGAGCCGAGGCATCTGTGCGGTCCGGCGCCGAACGCTATGTGATTGTTCGGCGCCCGATCGAAGTGCACCGTTCCCCCATCTTCGAATTGCGCGGGATCGCGGGTGGCGCCGCTCAACGGGACGAAGACCATGTCGTCCTTCTTGAGGGGGCAGCCGTGGAAGTCCGTGTCCTCCATGACCTTGCGGGAAGGCGCCACGAAGGCAAACTGGCGAAGGAACTCCTCGACGGCGGCGGGTATCACCGAGGGGTCCTTGACGATCCGGGTGCGATCGTCGGGGTGACCGGCCAGGTGCCAGAATGCGTACCCGAGCTGGATGGACACGGTATCGAGACCGGCCATGAACATGAGGAGGCACCACGAGAGGAGGTCCTCCATCGGGATGGGCTTCCCGTCAATCCTCCATTCGAGTGAACTGGAGAGGAGGTCGTCGGCAGGGTTCGCCCGCTTCTGCTCGATCAATTCGGTGAAGTACCCCATGACGGCCAACATGGCCTCGAGGGCGCCCGTGTGCTCAGGATCGTCGTCGGCGGAGGGATGCAGAATCTGGTGCTCCCATTCGAGGAACTGCTCCAAGCCGTCAAGCGGGAGTCCCATGAGCTCCATGAAGATCGTCGTCGGATAGCGCCAGGCGAAGTCCCGCAGGAAGTCGCAGTGCCCGGTGCCGGCAAATCCCTCGATGAGTGAGACGCAGCGTTGCCGGACCTTGTCCTCGAGCCGTTCCATGGCCTTGGGGGCGAAATGCGGCGCGAGCAGCTGGCGCCACGTCGTGTGCTCGGGAGGATCGAGCATCTCGGGTATCCACTTGTACGGTGGGTCGGGGTCCTGCACGGTCACCACCGAGCTCGAGAAGATGTCGGCGTGCTGAAGCGCCTCACGGATCATCTCGGCGTTGGTGAACACCCAGAACCCGTTCCCATTGGTGCTGCGTATGAAGGGATGCTCCCTGCGCAGCGCATCGATCTCCTCCGCGTGGGAGAGGACGGGACCCATGGTCGCGTTGTCGTACTCGTGGACCGGGTACGGGCACTCCCCTTCGTCCCTGGCCGTGCTCACGTCGGTCATCACACTGCCTCCCCAATTAAGTACACTCTGTTGGCACAGTATTGACCCTTCCCCGGTGAACGTCCAGACGTCGTTGCCTAGGGTGAACGCGTGAGCGATCCCGACAAGACCGCGCTGCTGTTCATCGAGTGTCAGCGGGGGGTCGTGGGCGACCTCTCCGTGCTCCCCGTCCTGGCCGAATCAGCCCGACCGGTGCTGGCCAGCATGGGACGCCTCGCTGCGGGCGCCCGCCAGGCAGGCGTCCTGGTCGCCCACCTGACCTACCTTCCGCTCGCAGGCGGGCGGTCGACCAGCCACCGCTCTCCGCTCATGCGGGCGACTGCCTCGAATGCCGCATGGACCGAATCGCACCCCGCGGTCGAGATCGTCCCCGAGATCGGGGTCGGACCCGACGACCTGGTGCTGCCACGGCACCAGGGCATCTCCCCCGTGCACCGCACCGAGGTCCTGGCCGTGTTGCGCAACATGGGAATCGAGGAGGTCGTCGTGGCCGGAGTGTCGACGAACCTGGCCATCCCGCTCGCCGCTGTGGGCGCCGCCGACGAGGACTTCGCCGTCACCATTCCGACGGACGGCTGCGTCGGCACCCCTCCGGAGCACCATGCCTCCATGCTGAAGCACAGCCTCGCCTTCGTCGCCCGCCTGGCGACGGTGGACGAGCTCGTCGCAGAATGGACGGCCTGAGGCCGGGCGGAACCGCCGCCGCAGACGAACGCCGGGCTCAGGCCTGGGGCAGGGGCCAGGCGATGGCCTTGGTCTCGAGGTACTGCTCCAGGCCCTCGATGCCGCACTGGCGGCCCATGCCGCTCGCCTTGTAGCCGCCGTAGGGGGAATCGGCCCCGTACCAGAGGCCGCCGTTGACGCTCATGGACCCGGTCCGCACGCGGCGGGCCAGCGCCGTGGCCCGCTCCTCGGAGGCCGAGAAGATGCCGCCTGAGAGACCGTAATTGCTCTCGTTGGCGATCCGGACCGCGTCGTCGTCGTCCTCGTAGGGGATCACCGCGAGCACAGGGCCGAAGATCTCCTCCTGGGCGATCGCCATGGAGTTGTCGACATCGACGAAGAGCGTGGGCTCCACGAACCACCCCTTGGGGAGGTGGGCGGGCCGGCCACCACCGGTGACCAGCGTCGCTCCCTCCTCCTTCCCGCGCTCGATGTACCCGAGCACGCGGTCGCGTTGGCGCGCGCTGACCACGGGCCCCATGAACACCGAGTCACTGCTCGGGTCCCCGTAGGGAATGTCCGCCATGGCGGCACTGATGAGCTCGACGCCCTCGTCGTAGCGCGAGCGGGGAAGGAGCATCCGTGTCTGCATGGCGCAGCCCTGGCCCGCATGGATGCAGACCATCGACCCGCCGGGGACGACGGCGGGAAAGTCCGCGTCGTCGCACACGATCATGGCCGACTTGCCGCCGAGCTCCAGGAAGACCTTCTTCAGCGTGGGGGCACCCTTCTCCATGATCCTCGTGCCCGTGGCAGTGGACCCGGTGAACGAGATCATGTCCACCAGGGGTGAGACGGTCAGCTCCTCGCCGACCAGGTGGTCGGAGGACGTGACGATGTTGAGAACGCCGGGTGGGATGTCGGTCTTCTCGGCCACCAGGCGCCCTAGGCGGGTGGCGTTCCAGGGGGTGTCGGGCGCCGGCTTGAGGATCGCCGTGTTGCCGGTGGCGAGAATCGGACCGAGCTTGTTCAGCGTCACCTCGAGCGGGTAGTTCCACGGGACGATGGCGCCGATGACCCCGATGGGCTCCTTCCACACCGAGCGGCGGCTGAGCATGCCCATCATGTTCCCGTCGGGCAAGTCGCGCTCCCAGGCGAACTCGTCGATCATCTTCGCCGGCCACCGGAGCGCCTCCTCGAGCGGCCAATCGAGCTGCGCGGCGAAGGTCATCATGCGAGGGGTACCCACCTCGGCGATCAGCTCTTCGCGGTACTCCTCCCGCTCGGACTCGAGCGCCTCCTGCAGCTGCTCGAGGCACCGCTTGCGTAGGGTGCGATTGGTCGCCCAATCGGACTCGTCGAAGGCCCGCCGCGACGAGGCGATGGCCCGCTGCATCTCCTCTGCCGACGCATCGGCCACCTCGCCGAGCACCTCTTCCGTCGCCGGAT
>JBEKVF010000373.1:0-3220 GCA_049514295.1 Acidimicrobiales bacterium | reverse complement strand
GGACGCGGAGGGGAAGGTCACCTCGTGGCGCGACTACCTCGACACCAACGAGCCGATGCAGCAGATCCAGGCCGGACTCGAGGCTGTTCCCGAAAGCGGTCTCAGCGACAACGGCAACGGCAAGGGCGCCTGACGCACCCCGACCGAGGCTGGGGTTGCGGCTGCGGCAGAGCCCGCCGCAGGATCACGCCTGCTCGGCCACCGCCTTCACGTGCGCCATACGGGCGTCGCGCTCCTCGTCGTACTCCTCGGCCGCCCGCTCGTCGTCGGCCATCTCGGCGTCGATGTCGGTGTCGGCGAACCCGATCACGCCCATCTCCTCGAACGCCGAGCGCAGCTTCGGCCCCCACAGGCCGATGTCGCGCAGGATCGGCACGATGCGCATGAAGAGGAAGCTGCGGAACACGCGCAGCGTCTCGCTGTTCTCGACGTAGGTGGCGATCTCGGGCGGCAGCTCCAGCCGCTCCCACACCTCCTCCCCGAGGAAGCGGTCGCGCATGAGGTAGCAGGCTTCGATGCAGAAGGCCTCGCGATCCGCGCGCTCGGCCTCGGTCAGCTGGGGGTAGTAGTCGCGTAGCGCCAGGCGGCCGAACATCACGTGGCGCGCCTCGTCCTGCATGACGTACGCATTGAGCGCCTTGGCCAGCGGTTCCTGCGCGTTGTTGCGGATGACGCCGAACGCGGCCAGTGCGAGGCCCTCAATGAGCACCTGCATGCCGAGATACGTCATGTCCCACCGGCTGTCGGCGATGACGTCGTCGAGGAGCGCCTTGAGGTGCGGGTTGAGCGGGTAGACCAGCTGCACCTTCTCGTGCAGGTAGCGGCTGTACACCTCGACGTGGCGCGCCTCGTCGATGACCTGCGTGGCCGCGTAGAACTTGGAGTCGATGTCCGGGACCGTCTGCACGATCTTGGCCGTGCAGATCAGTGCCCCCTGCTCGCCGTGCATGAACTGGCTGAAGCGCCAGGCCTCGGTGTGCCGGCGCAGCTCGCCCTTGCGCTCGTCGGACATCTTGTCCCACCACTCAGTGCCGAAGATGGGCACCATCTCGTCGGGCATCCCGACGGGGTTGGTCAGATCGACCTCCTGGCTCCAGTCCAGTCGGTCACTGCCGATCCACTGGCGCCGGGTCCCCTTGTCGTAGAGGCGCAGCAGCTGGTCCCGTCCACCGGTGTAGTTGAAGTCGAACATCGTGGTGGAGGGGGACTCGATGCCCCATTTCGGCTCGAAGGCGAAGTCCGAGTCGGTGATCGACGGGCTGGTGGTCATGGGCCCCCCTTGGGTCACGTGAGCACGTTGCTGCGGCGGCTTCCGCCGGACGCGACGCTACCCCGTCCGCACTTCGGCGTCATTCGGAATGGCCACCCCGCCCTGCCGCCGGACCGCTCGAGGGGAGTGACCGAGCGTTCCTCAGCGGAAGTCGAACGCGACCTTGATGGCGCCGCTCTGTTCCTGGGTGGCCAGCGTGATGAACGCCTCGCGCCAATCGTCCAGCCGGAAGGTGTGGGTCAGCATGCCCGTCATGTCGACGCGGCCCTGCTCGGCCAGGCGCAGGTAGTGGGCGATCCCGTGCATGCGGATGCCGTCGACCTCCTCCACCCCGAATGCGTTGGAGCCGACCCAGGAGATCTCCTTGAAGTACAGGGGCGACCACTCCCAGCGCTCCGGCGCGTGCACGCCGCTCTTGACCATGGTGCCGCGGGTCTTGAGCAGACGGACGCCGATCTCCGCGGTCTGCGCCGTGCCCACGGTGTCGTAGACGACGTCGAAGCCACCCGGGTGCGCCATGGGCAGCGCCTCGCCGCCGAACTTCTGGAGCACACCGCCGGACCACGCCGCCGCTTCCTCGAGCAGCTGCTCGACGGGGAACGGGTCGACGACGGTCGCGCCCAGCCGGCGGGCCAGCGCGGCCTGGGCCGGGAAGCGGGCGACCACCATGACGTCGACATCGGGATAGAGCGCACGGACGATGGCCGCGGCACAGCTTCCGAGCGCGCCGCCGCCGTAGATGAGCACCTTGCCGCCCGGCGGTGGCGGGTGCCTCGTGACCGAGTGCAGCGACACCGCGAACGGGTCACCGATGACGGCCACCTCGTCGCTCAGGCTGTCGGGGACGGGGATCAGCATGGACTCGTGCGCCGGCAGGTACTCGGCGAAGCCCCCGGGTGCGTCCCTCGACGTCCCGGTGTGGATGCCGGCCGCGATCGGCCCCTCCGTGAAGTGCCAGCACAGGCTGTAGTCGCCGTCCTGGCACGAGGGGCAGGGGGGATCGATCCCCCGTGGGCCGCACGAGAGCCAGGGGTTGAGGACGACCCGCTGCCCGACCTCGAGCGTCGTCACCGCGGGCCCGACCTCGACGACGTCGGCCACGACTTCGTGACCGAACACCGTGGGGAAGGAGAAGTACCCGTTCAGCGCGCTGTCGCCGAAGTCGTCGCCGAAGTCCATGAAGACCATCTTGGCGTCGGACCCGCAGATGCCGGTCAGGCGCGTCTTCACCACCGCCCAGTCGTCACGGACCAGCCCGGGTCGCTCGAGCTCCTTCATGACCATCGGCACCCGGGAGAGTCCGACCATGAGATGGTTCGACTCGTCGGGCGGTGTCCAGCGCTCGGGCCGCACACCGTAGAGGAGACCTTGCATACCGTTCTCTCCTTAACCGAGGACGTTCACGGCGTTGAGCACGTGCACGACACCGTTGTCATTGTTGTTCTGGGCTGCGACCACGAAGACGACGACGAGCAGCGCCACCACGCCGAACCCGACGATGATGCCCGCCATGGCGAGACCGTCGCCGCCCTGGGTCCCCTGAGACTGGCGGATCTGTGACCGTGCGACGAACCCGAAGATGATGCCCAGGACGGCCGGGATGCCGATCAGGAAGATGCCGGCGCACGAGCAGACGAGCGACGCGATGGCGAGCCCGTTGGTCTTGCGTCTGGCGACGGCGCCGTACGGCGTCTGCTGGCCGTAGCCGTGGGGCTGGTACGGACTGCTGCCGCCGTACGGGCCTGGTGCGCCGGGCTGTCCGGGTGGCACCGTCCATCCGGTGCCGCCGTACGTCGGTGCTTGCGCCTGGTTGGCCGTCGTGGTCGATTGCGGAGCCCCGGGTCCGGGTCCGGGGGCGGGCGGTCCGGTCCACAGCTCGGGCGGGTACCACTTGCCGTCTGATGCCAACCACCATCCGGGACCCTGAGAGGTGTCGCTCATTTCGTGACC
>JBEKVF010000372.1:0-3225 GCA_049514295.1 Acidimicrobiales bacterium | reverse complement strand
GCCGACATCACGCTGCAGCAGGTGCTGACGCGGCCGTCGGACTTCGACGTCATTGCCACGACGAACCTCAACGGTGACTACCTCTCCGATGCCCTGGCCGCCCAGGTCGGTGGCATCGGAATCGCCCCGGGGGCGAACATCAACTACGTCACCGGCCACGGCATCTTCGAGGCGACGCACGGCACCGCGCCCAAGTACGCCGGCCAGGACAAGGTCAACCCCGGCTCGCTGCTGCTCTCGGGTGTGCTCATGTTCGAGCACATCGGCTGGAACGACGCGGCGTCCGACATCGTGCACGCGCTCGAGGCGACGATCGCGGACAAGATCGTCACCTACGACTTCGCCCGGCTGATGGAGGGCCCCACCGAGGTGAAGTGCTCGGAGTTCGCTTCGGCCATCGTCGACCGCCTCTAGCCACCAGCGACCGCCCGTCGCCGCCCCTGCAACCACCACCTGTCGGAAAGGACCACCTGCTCCATGGCTAAGCCCCCCGTCCACGTGACCGTCACCGGCGCCGGCGGCCAAATCGGCTACTCCATCCTGTTCCGCATCGCGTCCGGCCAGCTCCTCGGCGAGGACCAGCCGATCGTGCTGCGACTGCTCGAGATCGAGCCCGCCATGCGCGTGCTCGAGGGCGTGGTCATGGAGATCGACGACTGCGCGTTCCCCCTGGTGCACGACATCGTCGCCACCTCCGACCTGAAGACCGCCTTCGACGGCACGTCGTGGGCCCTCCTCGTCGGGTCGGTGCCGCGCAAGGCCGGCATGGAGCGCGGCGACCTCCTCAGCGTGAACGGCGGCATCTTCAAGCCGCAGGGCCGGGCCATCGCCGAGAACGCCGCCTCCGACGTGCGCGTCCTGGTCGTCGGCAACCCGTGCAACACGAACTGCCTCATCGCGCGCTCGAACGCACCCGAGGTTCCCGACGACCGCTGGTTCGCCATGACCCGCCTGGACGAGAACCGGGCCAAGGCGCAGCTGTCCGCCAAGGCGGACGTGGCCGTGGCCGACGTCACCAACGTGGCCATCTGGGGCAACCACTCGGCCACCCAGTTCCCCGATTTCGCCAACGCCCGCCTCGGCGGGAAGCCGGCCGCCGACGTCATCACCGACGGCGACTGGCTGCGGGGCGATTTCATCACCACCGTGCAGAAACGGGGGGCCTCCATCATCGATGCCCGGGGCTCGTCCTCGGCCGCCTCGGCCGCGGCGGCGGCCATCGATACCGTGGTGAGCCTGCGCACCGCCACGGCTGCCGGCGACTGCTTCTCGGTGGCGGTGGCCAGCACCGGTCAGTACGGGGCCCCCGAGGGCCTCCAGTTCGGCTTCCCCGTGGTGGCCGACGGGAAGGGCGGCTGGTCCGTGGCCGAGGGGTTCAGCCACGACGACTTCGCGCACGCGCGCATCAAGGTGACCACCGAGGAGCTGGAGGGCGAGCGCAACGACGTCAAGGAGCTGGGCCTGATCGGGTAACACCCCCGGTAGGATGCAGGCTTGATCTCCCCCCGGTCCCCGCTCGTTCCATCCCGTTCGCCCCACTCCCGTCACCGGCTGTTTTCAGCCGTGAAACCACGCGGAAACACATGCCTGGCACCCTGAGACCCGTGGGAGACCTCTTCGACGGGTACGGCGCGTCCGCCCGCGGGCTCACCGAGGCCGCCTTCGACGAGATGGTCGGGCGGGACGGTTCGGCCCGGGCGCCCTACGCCGCGGTCGCCTCCTCCCTGGCCCAGATGGGCCCCGAGGACGTCTCGTCCCGCGCCTCCCGGCTGGCCCGGGCCTTCATGGACCAGGGCGTCACCTTCGACCTCGACGGCGAGGAGCGACCGTTCCCCCTCGACGTGGTGCCGCGCATCTTCACCTCCGGGGAGTGGTCCCGGGTCGCGGACGGGGTCGCCCAGCGGGTGCGCGCCCTCGAGCTCTTCCTGGACGACGTGTACGGCGCGGCCCGCATCGTCAGCGACGGCCTCATCCCCCACGAGGTGGTCACCAGCTCCCCGGGGTTCGTGCGAGCGGCCTACGGGTACACGCCGCCCAATGGCGTCCGCATCCACGTCGCCGGGATCGACGTGATCCGTGACGAGGACGGCGAGTTCCGCGTGCTCGAGGACAACCTGCGCAGCCCGTCGGGTGTGAGCTACGTGCTGGCCAATCGGGCCGCCATGGCGCGGGTGCTCCCCGAGCTGTTCTGGGGCCAGCCGATCCAGATGGTCACCGACTACCCGGCCCACCTGATCAATGCGCTGCGCCGTTCCGCGCCGGCGTCGGTGCAGGAACCGACGGTCGTGGTGCTGACACCCGGCGTGCACAATTCGGCCTTCTACGAGCACGCGCTGCTCGCCCGCCTCATGGGCGTCCACCTGGTGGAGGGCCGTGATCTCGTGTGCCACGGCACCGACGTCTTCCTGCGCACGACGGAGGGCGAGGTGCCGGTGCACGTGATCTACCGGCGCATCGACGACGAGTACCTCGACCCGCTGCAGTTCCGGCCCGAGTCGCTGGTGGGCTGCCCGGGCATCGTCAACGCGGCGCGGGCGGGCCGGGTGACGATCGCCAACGGCGTGGGGAACGGCGTGGCCGACGACAAGCTCGTGTACACGTACGTGCCGGCCATGATCCGCTATTACCTGGGTGAGGACCCGATCCTTCACAACGTCGAGACGATGCACCTGGTGGACAACGCGGTCCGCAAGGACGCGCTGGCGCGCCGGGACGAGCTCGTGTTCAAGCGCGTGGACGGCTCCGGGGGCAAGGGCCTGGTCATCGGGCCCGCCGCCACCGGGGCGGAGCTCGACGAGCTGGCGCTCGAGGTCGAGGCCGATCCCCGCCACTGGATCGCCCAGCGGGTTGTCGCCCTCTCGACGTCGCCCACCTGGGTCGACCAGTCCATGGTCCGCCGCCACGTCGACCTGCGCCCCTTCGCGGTGAACGACGGCGAGGACATCTGGGTCCTGCCGGGAGGCCTCACCCGGGTGGCGCTGCAGGAGGGTGGCCTGGTGGTCAACTCCAGCCAGGGCGGAGGCTCCAAGGACACCTGGGTGGTCGGCGGCGGCCTCTCCATGCCGGTGCTCCCGCCGCGCCAGGCCTCGCCGCTCATGGCCGGCCCGCCGATGGACGTCGGGCCGCGGGCGGACAGCGAGAACGGCGTGCAGCAACAACAGCAGCAGCAATCCCGGTCGCAACCGCAGCAGTCGGCGGCGCTGCCATGACGACGCGCGCCCTGTT
>JBEKVF010000371.1:0-3235 GCA_049514295.1 Acidimicrobiales bacterium | reverse complement strand
CCGTTGCTCCTCACCGTCGGACCAGAGAATCATGACGAGCTGCGTTGATCGATCCGGTGACCTCATGCTTTTCAGATCGGAATGCAGAGAAAGACAATCCCTGCAGCCGACCAGCTGGAGGAACCAAAGCGGCAGGCAAATCCGAGAATTTCGGCCCTGCGATGGTCCTCGGCGTTTTGCCGTGTTCCGCCTTGTTTCGCGTTCGTGTGGGCACGCTGTGGGCACGAAGCTTGACGGATCCCAAATATCTGACGGCGAAGAACACCCAGCACGGCAGCCACCAGGCCGCTAAACGCGACCTCCTGATGGCGCGCCCAGTAGAAGGTCCTGATCGAGCGGGGTGTGGCCCGGGGCGAGGGCAGCGTCTCAGGATGAGGGACGCCCAGCATGCCGGGGCTGACCACGCCGATCTCGTATGTGAGCACGGCGCCTTGGACCCGGTCCGCCAGGCCGAGCTTTGTGTGGGACGTCAGGGTTGCTTGGCTAGGCGGTGGCTCAGTGGCCGCGTACGCTTGAAGGTGTCGGCGAAGATCGCGGCGAGGTCGTCGTAGCGAGCCCGCTTCGCGGGATCGGGTTCGTACACGCCTTTGATCCGGAGGCGCTTGGTCAGGTCGGAAGCCGCGGCAATGCCCAGACGGTCGAACCCGAAGACCGCCGTGCCGATGGAGTTAGCGAAGCTCGCGTCAGCCAGCTGGTGCACGGGCTTGCCGAGGACGTCGGCCATAACGCTTGACCAGAGATCGGAGCAGGCTCCGCCGCCGTAGAAGACGTAGTGGGAGATCCGGCGATGGATGAACTTCTCGACCGGGCCCTGGAGCCAGCGCAGGTTGAGGGCGACTCCCTCGAGCACGGCGCGGGCGAGGTCGCTGCGGGTCGTGTCGAGCCCCACGTTGAGGAACCCACCGCGCATTCGCCCGTCGCCCTGCGGGGCGAGCGAACCTCGGAGCCAAGGCAGGAAGAGGACGCCTCCCGCGCCTGGTTTCGAGGTCGCGGCCGCCGCGTTGAAGGCCCGGTAGCGGTCGTTGATCGTCTCGGGGGTCACGAAAGGGTCGTCGGGATACACCACGCTGTCGAGGAAGTAGTCGACGGCCACTCCGGCGACGCCGTTCTCCGCCGAGAGCATGTGGGCGCTTCCCAATGGACTTGGCATGGTATAGAGCGACCGCAAGGGGTTGACCTTCTTCTTCTCCAGGTGGGTCACGATGACCGCGGTGGTGCCGAGCGCCAGGCCAGCATGCGTCCCCGAGAACGCGCCGGCGGCCACGCCGCCCGCCTGCGTGTCGTTGATGCCGGAGAGCACGGGTGTGTTCGCCGGGAGCCCGAGCGCGTCGGCGATCGTGGGCAGCACCGTGCCGACGACGCTGCCCACCGGCACCGATTCGGGTAGCTTGTCGGCGTCAATCATCGACGCCTCCATTAGGTCGTGATGCCAGCCGGTGCTGGGCACGCTGCGGTTGTCCGCCAGCATTTGCATGAACGAGGAGCACTGGTTCGCCGTGGTGCGGCCGGTCAACCGGGCGGTCACGTAGTCGACTGGTTCGAGGAATGACGCGGTCCGCTCGTACAGGTCCGGATGCGCGTAGCGGAACCAGCGCATGTGATTCAGACTCATGCCCGACTCGAGCGGCGCCAACCCGTGCACGCGCAGGTACTGCGCCAGGGCCAGGGGCGAGTCACCGAATCTGGGATAGCCGGGCAGCCGCTTGAGGCGCTTTGGCGAGCTGCGCTGGTCCATCCACGTGATCATGGGGGCGACCGGCGTGCCGTCGGCTCCAACCGGAACAATCGACGAGTACTGGGCAGAGGCCACGACCCCCACGATCGACGAGGGTTCGACCGCGGCGGCGAGCGCCCGCCGAGTAGCCTCAAGCGTCGCCTGCCAGACCAGTTCGGCATCCTGTTCGGCGGCGCCGTCCGGGCCGAAGTTCGTCGACACCGACGCCCGAGCCGACCCGACGAGGGTGCCGTGGGTGGACACAACGGCGGCCTTGGGGCCGCTGGTGCCGAGGTCGATCGTCAGGATGTGGTGATGGGTCATGTCGAATTCGTCGAACGCGAGCGGTCGGATCGGCCGTTTGCGTGTGGCACCCCGATCAGCAGATCAAAGGCGGCGTCCGCTCGCGGTGGAGGTTCAGTCCGGGAATGATCGCATGTCGGCCCCCTCGACGGCCGCGTGGCCGCGTCCTGCGCACGAGGACCCAGCGTTGTGGGTGCCGGCAAGGGTTCCTCCCGGTGATCGGGACCCGGCGTCCAGCTCGATTGGAACGCGTGGCAATTCCGCGTGGGCACGTTGTGGGCACGGACTGGGAAGCGCTCCAAGGAAGCGCAGTCCGAACAGGCGCGAGGGTGCGCTTTCCGAACACGACCTCACGCTTTCCGGACGCGACGTCTCTGGCTGAAGGCACTCATCGGCCTGCCCGCGCGTGCCCTGGTCACGGCACTGCAAGTGGTCGGGACCGGCGTCGATCCGGTGACCTCACGCTTTTCAGGCGCGCGCTCTACCAACTGAGCTACCCGACCGGGTAACCGGGCTCGACCGCACGAGGCGGGTCGGAACCTGGCGGCGGACCTGACGGGATTTGAACCCGCGACCTCCGCCTTGACAGGGCGGCGTGCACTCCTAGCTGCACCACAGGTCCGTGGCGGTGATGGCCGTCGTGCTCCGCGGTCGGGGTAGATGCCTCCCGTTGAGCAGCCCTTCACTGTAGCCGGTCCCGGGTTCTGCCCACCCCGGGTGATCCGGCGGGGAGCCCTACGGTGTCGCGGCACGCAGGGCCAGGACCCCGGCCTCGAAGGACGCGAACTTTCCGGCGTCGAGCGCCTGGGCCAGCGACGATGCGCACAGCCGGTCGGTCACCTCCTCGGCTTCGTCGTGCCTCGCCTTGATGGCGGCGACGTCGGGGAAGGGCTCGGACCAGCCAAAGAACTTGGCCTGGCCCTCGCCCTCGTTCGTGAGGATCGCCTCGAGCGGGGAGAGTCCGGCCGCAGTGGTGGCGACGAGGTGGAGCCCGCCGCGCCATTCCCGGAGGATCTGCATGAGTTGGGCCGCCCGGCCGGCTGCAGACTCGCACCGGGCGGCGTCCCGCCACCCGACGAAGATGGGGATGGCCGAGCCCTCGAGCCCGTCGACCAGTTCCTCGGTGACCTCGACGATCCCCTCCAGGCCTTCGACCTCGGCGTAGTGCTTCCGGCCCCACTTCGAGTGGGCCTCGGCCATCCGGGACGCCGCTTCCGA
>JBEKVF010000370.1:0-3237 GCA_049514295.1 Acidimicrobiales bacterium | reverse complement strand
GTGCCGCCGTACAGGGACGCCGACGAGACCACGTGCCCACCGTTCTCGGCCAGGTTCAGCAGGGTGATCGTCTCGGCGGCCTGGCCGCTCGCGACCGCAAGTGCCGCCACCCCACCCTCGAGCGACGCGATCCGCTCCTCGAACACGGCCTGTGTGGGGTTCATGATGCGCGTGTAGATGTTCCCCAGCTCCTCGAGCCCGAAGAGCGCCGCCGCGTGCGACGTGTCACGGAAGGTGTAGCTGGTCGTCTGGTAGATCGGCACCGCACGTGCACCGGTGGTGGGATCGGGTACGGCACCGGCGTGGACCTGGCGAGTTTCAAATCCCCAGTCGGGCATGGCAGTGGCCTCCTTGCATCGGATCAGGCGCTGGTGGGTCTGTGAGTAACCCCAGGTCCCCGAGTTTTACAAACCCGACCTAGTTAGTCAACTTTGTCTGTCGGCCTCGGCTGCGCTGAGTCGCTCAAGGTGGACGTGGCCCGCCTCAGATGGCGGAGCCGTCGAGCATCAGCTCGACGTCGATGTTTCCTCGCGTGGCATTCGAGTAGGGGCACACCTGATGGGCTTCTCGGACGAGCTCGGCGGCCGTCTCCCGGTCGTCAACCGACGGAATCGACACATTGAGCACCACGGCGAGCCTGAAGCCCCCGTCTCCGGTGGGAAGCAGGCGCACCTGCGAGTCGATCGCCACCTCGCCCGCATCGACGTGTCGACGGCGGGCAACGACGCCGAGAGCGCTTTCGAAGCACGCGGCATATCCGACGGCGAAGAGCTGCTCCGGGTTCGTCCCGCCTCCTTCGCCGCCGAGTTCCCTGGGGCGGCGGAGCTCCACCTCGAGCGCGCCGTCGTCGCTACGCCCGTGACCGTCGCGCCCACCGGTGATATGGGCTCGTGCGGTGTAAAGGATCTTGGCCATCACTCCTCCTTCAGGATTGCCCTGTGGACGGTTCAGACGATCTGAACCCAAGGGGCAGTCTCACGTAAGCCCGAGCAGCGCGATTCCCACTGCAGCTCATCCGAACGAACCTCGGCCGGCCTGCTGCAGGACGAACCGCTGGACGGCGTTGGCGAATCCCTCGTCCTGATTGGTCGTGGTGACCATGCGCGCCGCTCGCTGCACCTCGCTCGATGCATTGCCCATGGCGATGCTCAGGCCGGAGTGGGCGAACATCAACACGTCATTCGGCATGTCGCCGATCGTGGCGATCTGTGGTGTGGGGATGCCGAAGCGGGATGAGAGGTACTTCACCACCCCGCCTTTGTTGGCCTCCGGGTGAGTGACGTCGAGGTAATAGGGCTGCGACTGAGCTGCGGTGACGTGGTCACAGAACTGGTCCCGGGCGGCCTCGGTGGCACGAGCCATGGCGTCATGGTCGTCACTGACGCCGACGATCTTCGCCACCTGGTCGCAGAGGCCATCGAAGCTCTCGGCGACGATCGGTTGGAACTCGACAGTGGCCGCCTCCCGGTCGACGTGCGGACCCTTGAGGTCGCGTACGTACCAGTCAGCGCCCCTGTAGATCCAGGTCACGAGGCCGTGTGACTCCATCAGGGTCAGGATGGGCGTGACCAGTGACTCCGGTACCAATTTTTGCTCGATCACCGTCATGTCGGGTTCGACGATCAGTCCGCCGTTGAAGGCGGCAATGGGCGTGGAGAGCTCGAGGGGTTCGACCAGCATCGACATGCCCCGCGGTGGTCGTCCGCTGGTGATGGCAAAGAGCACATGGGCCGAATCCAGCGCATGGACGGCTTCAATGGTCCTCTGGGTGAGGGCCTTCTGGGGGGTCACCAGAGTGCCGTCGACGTCGGCCAGGAGGAGTCGGATCGGGTTCTCAGGTGTCGGGCTCTTCGGCTCGGCGTTCAGGGGCATCAGTCCGCCACCATCGCTCCCGTCGCGAGCACGCCCCTCACGAACTCGCCCGCCTGGTCGTAGACGTCCCGGCTCTCCTTGGTCCACGGAAGCAGGAACGGGAACACGTGGAACATCCCCGCGACCTCTGAGGCCACGTGGGGCACTCCTGATGTTTGGAGCTTCTTCACCAGCGCACGGATCGCATCGCGGAACATCTCGTCGGCGCCGTAGACGACGAAAGTCGGAGGCCAGCCTCCGAGGTCGTCCAGGAGCACGTCCACCCTTTCGTCGTCGGGATCCACGCCGTGCAGATAGGGGTTGACCGGGATGTCGCCGCCCGCCACTCCGCCCATGGGCGCGTTCACGATCGGAGCTCGAAGGCCCATCGCGTCACTCCACGGAGTGGACAGCCCTGTCACGGAATTGCCCCGGTCGCCGGACAGTTGGGACGGTGAACCCCGCCGGCGACGACGGCGTCGCATTCAGGGCACAGAAACCCTGCCCAGCACGCTTGATCGCCACCCTCCGCCACCGGCTCGTCGCACTGGGACTCTTCGGTCCCGACTTGGCCGCCGCGGTCGACGGCGAAGAACTCGACCGAACATCGAACTGCGCCCAACGGATCCACCTCGTGGAGGACCTCGGGAGGGATGGCCTGGGTCGAACCCGCCTCCAGCTCGACGTCGATCGTCGGAGTTGTCGCAGCCGCAAAGCGCAGCCGTCCGCCTTGCACGATGATCCGCCCCCAGGTGCCCGCCGCGACACGGTGAGCGCGGCGCAGACCGGCCGGCAAGGACCGCTCGTCCCAGACTGGGCTGCTGCGCACCCAACGCAGCCCCTCGGGCAGTTCAGCCCGATCGCAGAGTGGACAGTCCAGCGGCGTCCCTAGCCGGCCGATCCGCTCGCCGGGGTCGAGCACCCAGGCTCGGAGCTGGAACGGCGGTCTGTGGCGGACATGCTGGTCGTGTCCGCACGCCAGCTCGGCTACCCAGTCGCCAGCTTCGTCTTGGTGGTAGCCGGTGATCGGTCGCTCCACGGCCCGAGCGTAGTAGGCCGATGTTCCCCCGGAGCGAGGGCGCTCGCTGCCGTACATGGCCAGCGCCGTGGCGGAAGGCGTGGGTCCAACTCTCGGCGTATCTACCTCACAATGAAGTGGTTACCGGAGAGGTCACGAAAACTACGCTCGGAAAGGAGGCACAGCTCGAGGCGAGCAGCCGATGCGCGCAGACGCCGCAACGATCCGGTTCTATCCCTGCTCGATGCGAAGCCGGTTTCCCGCGGGGTCACGCACGGCGGCGTCGCGGACACCCCAGGGCTGGCTGACAGGCTCTTGCAGCACCTCGACGCCGGGCGCGGTGGCGATCTTGTCGAAGGTCGCGTCGA
>JBEKVF010000369.1:0-3249 GCA_049514295.1 Acidimicrobiales bacterium | reverse complement strand
ACTCGCAGGCGCGATCACGTAGGTTGTGAGCGGGCGCCCCGTTGGGGCGACCGCTCACCGGCCGACCGTCGGCCCACCGAGGTGGGGAGGCAAGCCCATGCTGAAAGAACTCACCGAGGTGCAGTGCGCGGAGCTCCAGCGTCTGCTCGAGGGCTCCCTGGCCGACCTGAGCACCGAGATCGCGGACATCGACGATCCCGAGTACCGGGAGGTGTTGCGCGAGCGCCGGACGGTCCTGGAATCCGTGCTCTTCCAACTCGACAACCCGCCGCGCGTCAGCGAGTAGCGCGGCGCTCGCCCGCCGGCGTCACACCGCGTCGGCCACGCGCTCTCCGGGGTCTGCCCGGTCGACGATGGCCAGCACGTTCGTCATGACCTCGCCGAACTCGTCGGGGTCGGCGAGCATCCACGAGTGGGTGCCCCGGACGGTCACGACGTCCGGGTCGCCGAGGGCGCGGCACATGTCCTCGAACGAATCGCGCGTGACGAGGTGATCGCGCTGGCCCCAGAGGACCACGACGGGCAGCCCGCGCCTGCGCAGCTCCTCGAGCTCATCCATCAGATCGGCCCGCCGGGCGATCCCCGCCGCACGCCAGAACGACCTCGGGTCGCGCACCAGGTTCCCGACGGCCTCGGAGAGGATGACGGGTAGGACCCGGTGCGCCTGGCGGATGGGGAACAGGTCGGAGGGGAAGTGGATGCCCCAGTCCCACAGCGGCCGCTCCGACATGGAGCGGATCGACGAACCCGAGTGGGCCCAGGCCGAGCCCCCGACGGAGTTGATGAGCACGAGGGCGCGCACCAGCCGGGGGTGGTCGTGCGCCAGCTCGATGGCGACCCCGCCGCCGAAGGAGTGCCCCATGACCAGCACCGGGTCCTCGACGCCCACGGAGTCCAGGAATGCGGCCGCCCAGTCCCCGTAGCCGCGCATGGAGGAGGACTCACGCGGCAGGGCCGCCGTCCCACCGAACCCCGGAAGCGCGGGGGCATAGACATGCAGCCCGGCACGCACGAGACGAGAGAGCGCACGCTTGTACACCTTGTGGTCGAGGCCCCAGCCGTGGAGGAACACGGCCGGAGCGCCCGTGCCGGCCTCGCCGTATTCGGCCGCGCGCCCGTCCACGGTCGTCTGCTTCCAGTCGAGCCAGTCGGCGCTGCGCCCGCGTGCGCCGGTGATGCCGTCCACGGCCGATCCCCCGTCAATCTCCGTTCCGCCCATGAATCCACGATGGCCGTGGCGACGAGAACGTCCTAGGGCCGAATGACCCATTGGCCGCCTGTGCAACGTTCCAGCCACCGAAACAGTACCTTCGGCCCTATCCGCACGGGCCGTGACGCCGCAGATGCACCAGGAGGTCGACGATGAGCCGCACGAGACCACAATGGATCGGGGGGCTGGTTGACACCCTGCGGGTGACGCCCGGCTCCAAGGTCACGCTCTCCACGGACTTCGACCCTTCCTTCACCGCCGACTTCGTGGAGAAGAAGGAGGGGGCCGAGCTCCTGGCGGAGAGCGTGCAGCTCCTCGCGGCGTACCAGGACCGCCTGGCGGCACAGGACACCGATGGGGTGCTGCTCTGCCTGCAGGCGCTCGATGCGGCCGGGAAGGACGGCACGATCCGTCACGTGATGAGCGGCGTGAACCCGCAGGGGGTGCACGTGAGCAGCTTCAAGGTGCCCTCGACCGAGGAGCTCAGCCATGACTACATGTGGCGGTACGCCAAGCGGCTGCCGGCTCGTGGCGAAATCGCCATCTTCAACCGTTCGCATTACGAGGAGGTGCTCGTCGTGCGGGTGCATCCCGAGCTCCTTGAGCGCCAGCGCCTACCGGACGAGGCGAAGGGCAAGGACCTCTGGAAGCGCCGGTTCGCCGAGATCAACGACTGGGAGCGCTACCTGACCGACAACGGGATCCGCGTCCTGAAGGTGTTCCTCAACATCTCGAAGGAGGAGCAGCGGCTGCGCTTCCTGCGCCGGCTCGACCTCCCCGACCACCACTGGAAGTTCTCGGCGAGCGATATCCGGGAGCGCCAGTACTGGGACGACTACCAGCGCGCGTTCTCGGACATGCTGTCCCACACGAGCACCGGGTGGGCGCCATGGTACGTGATCCCGGCGGACCACAAATGGTTCGCCCGCATCTGCGTCGGAGCCATCCTCGTGCAGGCGCTGAGAGAGCTCGACCCCCGGTATCCGGAGGTCACCGAGGAGCAGCTGCGCGAGGAGCTCGAGGCGAGGGCCGTGCTCATGGCCGAAGCGCCCCCGGGTGCAGCGCCGGACCCCATCAGTGGCTAGTCGGCCGCCGGGTCCCCGCCGTCGGTGGCGCCAACGAGGTCGAGGAGAGAGCGGCCGGTCATGGTGAAGACGGTCTCGTCGTCGCACTGGCGCCACAGGTCGAGCAGCTCGAGCGAAATGGGATCACAGCCGTAGCGCATGGGGCCCGAGCTGTCGAGGATGGCGTCGACGACGGCTGACGCCGCCTCCGCCGGCTCGACGACACGGGGGTCGGCGTGCTCCCGTCGCAGCGTCGCGGCGACTCCCGCCAGGGCGCGGTAGTCCGCGAACCTCGTGGCGCCCTGTTCGCCCGTGCTGAGGCGGAACATGTCGGTATCGACGGGTCCGGGCAGGATCTCGACCACCCGGATGCCGAAGGGGGCGACCTCGACCCGGAGGCTGTCCCCGAACGCGGACACGGCCGCCTTCGAAGCCCGGTACGCCGAGAAGAAGGGCACGGCGGCGATGATCGACGACGAAGTAATGGTGCACACCACCGATGGCTGGTTGGCGCGCAGGGTCGGGATGGCCGCCGCCGTCATGGAGACCACGCCGAAGACGTTCGTCTCGAACATCCGGCGCCAGTCGTCGATGTTGGCGTGCTCGACGGGGAGGTAATCGGTGTCGATGCCCGCGTTGTTGACCAGCACGCGAAGGTCGGCCGGCAAGTCGAACGTCGACGGATCGGTCACGTCCAGCCGCCGGACGGTGAGCCGGCCCCGTGTCTCGTCCGCCATGGATGCCCCCGCGCCGGGGTCACGCATGGTCGCCACCGTGTCGAATCCCCGATTGGCCAGCTCCAGCGCAACCGCCCTCCCGATGCCGCGGCTCGCACCCGTGACCAGCGCACTCCCATGAATGTCCATGCGCCGATTCTTCCCCAGTTGCACACTCGGCGATAGCGTGCCTCCGGTGGGTGTGTACCGGGAGCAGGTGGTGCCCCGCCTGGTCGATCGGATGTGCGGAGCCGCCGGG
>JBEKVF010000368.1:0-3257 GCA_049514295.1 Acidimicrobiales bacterium | reverse complement strand
GGCGTGCTGCTGGGCCTCACCCGCGTCCGGGGCATGACGCAGGACGATGCGCACATCTTCTGCACCCGCGAGCAGATGCACACCGAGCTGGTGCGCACGCTGCACTTCGTCCTCGACCTGCTGCGTGACTACGGCCTCAACGAGTTCTTCCTCGAGCTGTCGACCAAGCCGCCCGGCAAGGCGGTGGGCTCTGACGAGGAGTGGGAGATCGCCACCGAGGCGCTGCGCACGACCGCGTTGGAGATGGGCCTCGGACTCGTCATGGACGAGGGGGGTGGTGCCTTCTACGGTCCGAAGATCTCGGTGCAGGCACGCGACGCCATCGGAAGGACCTGGCAGATGTCGACGGTGCAGCTCGACTTCCAGCTGCCCCAGCGCTTCGGGCTGGAGTACGTCGGCGCGGACAACGCGCGCCACCGGCCGATCATGATCCACCGCGCGCTGTTCGGGTCGGTGGAGCGGTTCATGGCCGTGCTCATTGAGCACTACGCGGGGGCGCTGCCCACGTGGCTGTCCCCCGAGCAGGTGCGGGTGATCCCGGTGACCGATGCCCACGCCGCCTACGCGCAGTCGGTGGCCGACGCCTGCGCGGCGGCCGGCCTCCGGGCCACGGTCGACACCAGCGGCGAGAAGATGGGCGCGCTCATCCGCCGGGCCAAGCTGGCCAAAGTCCCCTACGTGCTCGTCGTGGGCGACCAGGACGTGGCCGCCGGGTCGGTCGGGGTGAACCGGCGTGGCTGGGACACCAAGCCCGAGCTCGGGGTCCCGCTCGACGACCTGGTGGCGGAGGTCACCGCAGAGGTCGCTCGCAAGGGGCTGCCCGAGGACCGCGCGCCCGTGGCGGCGCCCGGGTGAGAGAGGGGCGTCCGGCACCGTGAGCCTGGAGCACCTGTGGGCCGGGTGGCGCTTCGACTACATCGTGGAGGCCACGGCGCGCGAGCGCGCCGGCGGGGCCCCGGACGGCGAGGACGGCTGTGTGTTCTGCCGCCTGGCGGCGAGCGGGCCGCCCTCCGAGGAGAACCTGGTGGTGTGGCGGGGCGAGCTGACCTTCGTCGTCCTGAACGCCTACCCCTACGCCGGCGGTCACGTGCTCGTGCTGCCCCTGCGCCACACCAGTGCCCTGGCCGGCCTCACGGAGGGTGAGTCCGCCGAGCTGTGGTGGGCGACGCGGCGGGCGGTGGCCGCCATAGAGGCCGCCTACGAGCCCGACGGGCTGAACATGGGCGCCAACCTCGGCCGGGCGGCGGGGGCGGGGCTGCCGGCGCACGTCCACCTCCACGTGCTGCCGCGCTGGGCGGGCGACACCAATTTCATGACGTCGGTCGCCGAGACCCGGGTCATGCCCGAGACGCTGCAACTGTCCTGGAAGAGGCTCACCGACGCCTGGCCCGGGTAGCGAACCGCCCGGGGGGCCCGACTGCGCCGCCGCCGCTGTCGGCGTCGACTTCGACGTCGACGCGGTGGGGACGCGCCACGGGGCGGCCCAGAGCCAGCCGCCTCACGCCGAGGTGCCGGCGTCGCAGGCGGCCGGCGGCACGCGACGGCTCCGGCGCGTCGTGCGGCGGGCGTGGCCGGTGATCCGGATCGCCGTAGGCTTCGGCCTGGTAGCGATCGCGCTGTGGGTGGTGTCGTCCAAGAAATCCGAGCTCTCGGGCTTCAGCACGATCTTCAAGACGTTCGACTGGTGGTGGGTCGCGCCGGCGATCGTGGCCGAGATCGGCTCGTACGTGTGCTTCACCGCCATGCAGTACGAGCTGCTCAACGCGGGCCACCTGCGGCCCCCGTGGCGGCCGTTGCTCAAGCTCTCGTTCGCGTCGCAGGCGATCACCAACTCGCTGCCGGTGGGCAACGCCGTCGCCTCGGTCTACGGCTTCCGCTGGTTCCGCCGCTTCGGGGCGGACAACACGCTCGCCGCCTGGGCCATGGCCGGCACGTTCGTGGCGGCCTCGGTCAGCCTGTCGCTGGTCGCCATCCTGGGGCTTGGCTTCGCTGCAGAGGAGGGCGCCTCGCTCGACCTGGTGCCGGTGCTCATCGGTACCTTCGTGATCATGCTCGGCATCGGGTCGCTCTTCGTCTACGAGCGCCCCCTGCACGCAGTGGTGGCCGGCGGGCTGCGGCTCTCGGTCGCGCTGACGCGCCGGCCGCGGGGGGACACCACGGCGGAGATCGAGCGGATCATGGCCTGGATGACCGCCGTCCGGCTCAGCTGGACCCAGGTCGGCCGCATCATCGCCTGGGGCACGGTCAACTGGCTGCTCGATTGCGCCGTCTTCGCCATGATGTTCACGGCGATGGACGCGCCGATCCCCTGGAAGGGACTCCTCCTCGCCTACGGTGCCGGGCAGCTGGCCGCCACGCTGCCCATCACGCCCGGAGGGCTCGGCGTGGTGGAGGGGTCCATCACGGTGGCCCTCGTCGCGTTCGGGGGCGCGGAGGCGAGCACCGCCTATGCGGTGCTGCTGTACCGCGTCATCAGCTTCTGGATGATCCTCGTGATCGGCTGGCTCCTCATCGGCCAGCTGGCCCTCCAGGTGCGCCGGGGGCGCTGGCCCCGCCAGGCCCTGGCGAGTGAGGTGGAGGCGGGCCCGGAGGCCTACGGACCGACGGTGGTGCCGGACATGGCGGCGGGGGTGGTCGAATGACGGCGGACCGTGGTCTGGGGCGGCGCCTCGGGGCCGGGGTCGCCGGCCTCGTGATGGCCGCCTCGCTGCTGACGGCGTGCTCGGCGGCACGGACCGGCCAGGGCACCACCGACGAGTCCTGCTACCTGGCCCTGCCCACCGCCGCCAAGGCGATCGGCGGCCACGGGCACCTGCACGGCATCAGGAAGCTCACGCTCGCCAACCTGCACAGCGTGGCCCCCCGGCTCTACAAGCGGTTGGTGGACGACATTCCGAAGGGCCAGAACGTGTGCCTCGCCGCCTACACGGGGCACTTCACGGCGTCGTCGGTGTCCAAGCCGCTCGGGCGCCCCGCCGGGACGCTCGCCGTGGCGGTGGTGACGACGCCGGGCAATCGCCTGCTGGGCACGCTGATCCTGACGAAGCTCCCGGTGCGCTTCCAGCACATCTTCTAGGCCCGGAGTGTCGGGCTGCCTTCTCGATGGTGACCGGCCATCAGCAGCCCGACCCTCGGGTGGGGCGCCCCGGCCGGGAATCGAACCCGGTGAACCCACGTAGTCAAGGCGGGTCAGACATCCAGTCCCAGGGCGCTGCCGGAGAACGGTCGCTCTCGACGCGGCGGTGACTGGTATCTTG
>JBEKVF010000367.1:0-3268 GCA_049514295.1 Acidimicrobiales bacterium | reverse complement strand
CAGAGCGTCGCGTGGTACAAGCGCGACGTCGGGCGATGGATCCACTCGGCCACGCTGCTGGCGGATGCCAGGCACTCCTGGCTCGATGCCGTCTCCTCGGGCGGTGCGCTCGTCGGCCTGGCGGCGGTCGCACTCGGGTTCCCACTGGGCGACCCCCTCGCGGGGTTCGCCATCACCGCCTTCATCGCACACGTCGGCTACGAGGTGACGCGCGACGTGCTGCACCATCTGATGGACGGCGTGGAGCCCGAGCACATTCAGGAGGCGCGCCAGGTGGCCGAGGCCGCCGGGCAGGTCGAGGTGCCCGTCGTGCGCGGGCGCTGGACGGGTCGGGCGCTGCATTTCGAGTTGCAGCCCAAGTTGCCCCCCGGGATGACCCTGGCCCAGGCACGGCGGGTGTCCGAGCGGATGGAGAAGGCCGTGCTCGGCGCAATCGAGCCGGCCTCCAGGGTCACGGTGGTACCCCACACGTCGCTCCGTGCCTGAGGCCCCGGTGCTCCATGACTGCCATCCCGGGGGCGTGCTCGCTAGGCTGGACGTCGTTCCGGCCACCCAAACCGGAGCCGTCTCGGGGGCACGGGCGTCGACCACCACCGGCGGTTGCACGTCACACACACCACTGCGCCATGAGTCCTCACAACCCTGAGAAACATCCCGTCGAGAAGGGCTTGCACGAGCTCGGGCGGCAGATCGACGGCGAGTCCGCTGCCGGGGCGACCCCGACGGCCGAGGCGGCCCAGAACCCGGTCGAGAACCCGGCCGAGAACCCGGCCGAGAACCCGGCCGAGAACCCGGTCGAGAAGGGTCTGCACGAGCTCGGGCGACAGATCGACGAGGCGCACCGCTCCACCCGGGGCAAGAAGGGCCGGGGGGAAGAGGCGTCGCAGCGTGGACCGGCGCACGCCGCACCCAAGAAGAAGCGCTCGCGTCGGCGCACCGCGGCCTGGGTCACCGGGACCCTCCTGTTGGTGCTCGTGCTGATCGCCGGCGCCGCCGCCGGCTACGGCTGGTACCTCAACCACGAGATCCACCGCATCGACCTGCGCAACCTCACCTCAGCCCCGGTGAAGGGCGCCGACGCGGGCACGGAGAACATCCTCATGATCGGTTCGACCGACCGCTGCGCGCTCAAGGTGCAGAACCCCGCCTACGGGCTGTGCTCCCAGGGCGTCAACGGCGTGAACAGCGACGTGGTGATGATCCTGCACCTCAACCCGGCCAACAACTCGCTGTCCATCCTGTCGATCCCCCGCGACCTCTTCGTGCCCAACGCCCGCTCCGACGGGGCCAACAAGATCGATGCCGCGCTCTACCAGGGAGCCGATCAGCTCATCGACGCGATCGAGGAGGACTTCGGGATCCCGATCCAGCACTTCGTGGAGTTGAACTTCGACAGCTTCATCAACGTGGTCCAAGCGCTCGGTGGGATCAAGATGTACTTCCCCGAGCCCGTGTTCGACGCATACTCGGGTCTCAACATCCAGACGACGGGCTGCATCCCCCTGAACGGGACCCAGGCGCTCCAGGTCGTGCGGGCCCGCCACCTCCAGTACAAGGGGCCCGGCGTCACCACGACCGACCCCAACTACTGGCCCCAGGAGGCGCAGAGCGACATCGCGCGGATCCGCCGCGACCACGAGTTCCTACGGGTGCTGGCGGCGGCGGTCAAGGCCAAGGGGCTCAGCAACCCGATCACGGACCAGCAGCTCGTCGCCGGCGTGGCCGGCCAGCTCACGGTCGACTCGGGCTTCTCGGCCAGCGACATGATCAGCCTGGTCCTCGGCTACCACAACGTCGACGTGAACACCGCGCCGCAGCTCACGATGCCGGTGGCGGTGGACCAGTTCGGCAGCTACACCTACGAGGGGGGCAGCTACGGGGACGTCGAGTTCCCGGCCGAGCCGCAGGACCACACGGCCGTCGACCAGTTCCTCGGGCTCACCTCGAGCAACGACGACACCTACACGGGAGGCCCGCTCCCGTCGCCCTCGACCGTGACGGTGTCGGTACTGAACGGGTCGGGCGCCTACAACCAGGCGACCGACACGTCACAGAGCCTGCAGGCGCTGGGCTTCAAGATCGGCACGATCGGTGACAGCGCGCCGGTCGGCCAGGAGGCCGAGACGGTCATCTACTACTCGTCCAAGAGCCCCGCCGAGCTGGCGGCGGCGCAGAGCGTCGCCAACTCGATGACGGGGGCCGTGATCATGGCGGAGGACCCGGCACAGGTGAAGCCGGGCTCGCAGGTGACGGTGGTGACGGGCACCGACTTCACCGTCAACGCGCCGCCCACCACCACCACGCCAACCTCCGCCGGTGGTACGGCGACCAGCCCCGCCGCACCGACCACGACCACCACGACGCCCGCCAGCACCGGCAATACGGGCAACTCGGGGGCGTTCCAGCCGCCGACGCCGTCGGTGGAATCTCTCGCACCCTGGGACCCGCGCTCCTGCACGGCGAGCGGCGGCGAGGGCACCTGAGCTCCTAGAGGTCCTGGCCCACCCGCTCGACGACGCGGCCGGCACGCACGGGCTCGGTCCCGTCCCGTATCGTTACCAACTGAGCCGGTGAGTAACCGCGCAACGACGTTGCGCGTCGCAGCGGGGACGGACCGGCCATCAGGCGAAGATCTCGCCGCCGTTCGTGTCGAGCGCCTGCCCGGTCATGGCGGACGAGAGGTCCGAGGCGAGGTACACGATGGAGCCGGCGACGTCCTCGTCGCTCGGGATCCGGCCGAGCGGCACCCGGGCGTTGAGCTCGTCGACGACCACCTGGGCGGGCACACCCCGCCCCGTCGACGTCATCTCGATGTAGATGTCCACCGATGGGCCGGCCATCCAGCCGGGGACCACGGCGTTGACCCGCACCTTGGACGGGCCCAGCTCGTACGCGAGCACCCGGGTGGCCGTGAGCAACGCCCCCTTCGAGATGGCGTAGCCCCCCTGCACCGGCTGGGGCTGGCGCGCCACCATGGAGGCCACCATCACCACCGACCCTCCACCGCGCTCGCGCATGGAGGGCAGCGCGGCCCGCGTCATCTGCAGCGAGCCGAAGAGGTTCGTGTCCATGATCTTGCGCCAGATCGCGAGGTCGACGTCTTCGAAGCTCTGGAAGGCGTCGAACCGGAAGGCGTTGTTCACCAGCACGTCGATCCCGCCGAACTCCTCCGTGGCCGCTGCCATCAGGCGGGCGCAGGCCTCGGGGTCGGTGATGTTGGTCGGCACGGTGATGGCGCGGGCGCCGATGTCCGCCACCTCGGCCAGGA
>JBEKVF010000366.1:0-3295 GCA_049514295.1 Acidimicrobiales bacterium | reverse complement strand
GGCGATGACGGCCCGCGGGTCCTCCGGGGGGCGGGGTGCCTTCTCGCCCTTCTCGCCGATCCGCTCGATGAAGAGGGAGGAGGCCACCTCGGTGTCCCAGTCGTAGAAGAAGTGCCGCACCACCAGCGTCGTCGCGTTCTCGGCGATGGGGAGCCAGTTCCCGTCCTGGTGGTCGGCGGAGAGGATGAGCTCGACCTCTCCGGAGGGCCCCATGTCCAGCTCCTCCAGCAGCACGTTGGCCGACGAGGCCATGCCGGCCATCGACTGCAGTCCCACGTACCGCGCCGATCCCCGGGTCCCCCAGAGGCGGTAGGACTCGCCGCCCCGCAGGGGCGCGCCGGTGTAGATGCAGTCTGGGCAGTCCATGCCCCACTTGTAGACGGCGTCGACACCGGAGGGCTTCACGGCGAGCACCGGGTCCGGTTCGGCGCGCAGCGCTTGGTCCAGCCCGGTGCCGAGCAGTACGAGCAGGTGGCGGAAGCCGGAGGCCACGTCTGCCGGATTCCGAGGGACGTCGTCGGACAGGACGACCTCGGAGGCTTGGCGCAGCGCATCGAGCAGGTGAGACCACGCACGTCCCGACACCAGATCCTCCACCGTGGCGTCCCCGGCGCGAGCGGCCTCACTGACCGAGTGGGGCAACCAGGACGGGTTGACGAACGAACCCGTCACAGACCGCTCGACGTACGCGTGTGAACGACTGGCAACACCCACATGACCGACCCCCATCGCGACTCAGGCGGGCCATGCTCCCGCACGGTGATAGGGCCGTCAACCCGGTGCGCCGCCGGCGAATCACCCGTTTCCAGGGGCGATGCGCGTAGCGTGTCGCCAGGAGGTGGCGAAGGAGTGCCACGGTTGGCGGTCACGAGGCGAGCAGAGGGCGCATGATCGAAACTGCGATCCCCACCCTGGTGCTGATCGCCGCTGCGGCTGTGCTGGCCCCGATCATCGCCGAGGGCACCCGGCGCTTCCTGCCCGTTCCCGAGGTCGTGATCCAGATCCTGCTCGGAATCCTCCTCGGGCCCTACGTCCTGGCACTGGCCCACCCGAGCAGCGTGGTCACCGCGCTGTCCGATTTCGGGCTCACCTACCTCATGTTCCTGGCCGGCACGGAACTCGATCTGTCGATCATGCGCGAGGGTCATCTTGGACGCGCGGCGGGAGCGTGGGGGGTCTCCCTCGTCCTCTCGCTGGGCGTGGGACTGGCGCTCCATGCCACCGGTTCGTTCCTCGACTCCATCGTGGTGGGTCTCTGCCTGACCACGACCGCACTCGGGACGTTGTTACCCATTCTGCGCGACGCCGGGGTGCTGCGCACAGCGATGGGACCAGTGCTCCTGTCGGTGGGTGCTTTCGGTGAATTCGGCCCGATCGTGGCGGTCGCCGTCTTGCTCACCAATCGTGATGCCCGGCTGACCTTCCTCCTCCTGGCCCTCTTCGTCGGGGTCGCCGTCGTCGCCGCCCTTCTGGCGATGCAGGTGCACCCGCCCCGCTTCGTCGCCCTCATGCGCCGGCACCTCCATTCCACCGCACAGCTGCCGGTACGGATTTCGTTCCTCCTCGTGATCCTGCTCGTCTACCTGGCCCTCAAGCTCAGCCTCGATGTGCTGCTCGGCGCCTTCGCGGCCGGCGTGGTCGTGCGCCTGTTCATCAAGGGAGAGGACAGCGAGCCGATTCAGAGCAAGCTGGAGGCGATCGGCTTCGGATTCCTCATCCCGATCTTCTTCATTGAGAGCGGCATCACCTTCGACTTGCACGCCCTCATCCACCAGCCTCGGGTTCTGATCCTCGTGCCCGCGTTCACCGCGCTGTTCCTGGTCACCCGCGGGATACCCACCTGGGCCTTCTTCCGCGGCGTCATGACGAAGGCGGAGGCGGGCGCTCTCGCCGTCCTCTCCGCGACCGGGCTGCCGCTCATCGTGGTCATCACCACGCTCGGTGTCGAGGAGCACAGGATGAAGCCACAGAACGCTGCCGCGTTGGTCGCGGCGGGCATGTTGTCGGTGTTGGTCTACCCGATGATTGGGCTCCGCCGGCTGTCCAAGGCACACAAGGCGGCCGGGATCGCGGAGCGCTCCGAGGACGACGACCGATGACGACGGTCCGGGGCCGCGTCCCGATCCCCGGCGGTGCCCGTCGCGCGCACCTGCGGGAGTGGCGTCGGGAGTCGCTCTGGCTGTGGCCGGCACTCGCAGCCATCGGTGCCTGGGTCGTCGGGGACATCGCGGCGAGGGTCCTGCGGAGCTTCACCCTCCACCAGGGCCTGTTCCCGACCGATCTGGACGACGCCCGGACCCTGCTCGCGACAATCGCTCCATCGCCGATCGCCCCGACCCTTCAGGCCTGTACGTCGATGCGCCCGGCTCGGTCCGCCTTGTGATGCCCGTTCCCGGATGGGACCGGGTCTTCGATCTCGCCTTCACCGAGATCGCGCTCTATGGAGCGGGTTCCCCACAGATCTGCCGGAAGCTCACGGCGATCTTCGACAACCTCTCCGCGTGCGCGCCGCCGAAGGGCGAGCCGGCCATCGACGCCCAACGAGCCTGGCTCCGCGACGAAGCGCCACGGCGCAGCAGCCTGAGCGTCAACCAGCTGTTGGCGCCAGACCCCCTCGGTCTGGGATAGGCACCGGCGTCGAGCGTGCCGCGGCTCACATCTCGGTGCACTTTGCGCCATCGGCGCAGCCCCCACCACGTGCGACCTCGCCCAAGAGTGCGTCACCGGCTCTCTTCTGGCGGCGGGCCGAGAGCCGTCGATTTTGCGGGCATCGAGTCGGGGCATGAGATACCCGATCATTCGACGAGCAAAGGTCGCACGAGAAGAGACATGAACGAACCTTGGGAAGAGATCTACGACCCATTGAGCGATCACCTGCCGACGGTTCCGTGGCTGGCGCTGTCGGCCGGCATCGCCTTCGCGTCGCTCGCCACGCGGCTCGGGACGGTCGCCCTGAATGAGCTCATCCGAATGGTGCGCCGCGGCGTCCGGTGGGAGGAGTGAACTTCCTCGGACCCTGGTGACATCGCTCCAAGGCAGGCTCCGGATCGGGCATCGACGGCGAGTCCGAGCCTGAGCGAAACAGTCGCAACCTGAGCGACCTGCTCCAGGAGCTCCGGGTCGCGGGGCTCGGCGTCCAGATGCTCTTCGGCTTCTTGCTCGCCTTGCCGTTCACAGTTCGCTTCACGAGGCTGCACCGCTATCAGGTCGATCTCTCCAAGACGAGCCTCCTGTTCGCGGCCCTGTCCACTGCACTCCTGGTGGCCCCGGTCGCCTACCACCGGTGGGTCTTCCG
>JBEKVF010000365.1:0-3299 GCA_049514295.1 Acidimicrobiales bacterium | reverse complement strand
ACCCTACGCGCTGGCGTGCGCGCACCAGCTTCCAAGCCGTGTCGTCGGCGTCGGTCTGCTGGGTTCCGTACTTCCCGTCACGGGTGACGAGATCACGGCCGAGGGTATCGTCACCCTCGCGTTGCGCTTTCACGACATCCTCAACATGATGCGCCGCCCTCTCGGCATCGGACTGTGGGGATTCGTGCAGGCCGTCCGGCCCTTCGCATACCCGTTGGTCCTGGGGTTCGCAGGATCATGCCCCAGGGAGATCGCCTCGTACTCTCAGATCGGGAATTCCAGGCCATGTTCGTCGACGACCTGGTCAGTGGGGCCAGACGACAGTTCCAGGCCATGGTTAACGACGTGGTGTTGTTGGGAAAGCCGTGGGGTTCTCCCTCTCGGACGTGACGGTCCCGGTCCGCTGGTGGCATGGTGACGCCGATCCCTTCGTGCCCCTCGAACAGGCCCAGCGCGCCGCGGCACTGCTCCCCGACGTGGAACTCCGGGTGCGACACGGAGAGAGCCACCTCGGTGGCTTTGCCGCCGCCGACGAGGTCCTCACCGTCTTGTCGAGCCTCGGCACGAGACCATGTCGTACTGATAGCCCTTCGGTGGCAGCGGATCTCCGGTGCGCCCTCTCAGATCGCGACGAGACGACCTTTCTGCCGGCTCGCCACACCGGAATCGATCAAGGTGTCGGACACGCATCGACGGGCCGTCGGCGAGCCGAAGAACCCCAGATGCCCGCCCTGGTACCACGACACCGTCGGTGTACCCCAGTGTTGGGCGAGGCGCTCGACATGGCCCGGACGGACGAGACGATCGGCCCGCCCAGCCCAGATCCGCCGAACGGGCACGGCTGGCGAGGACAGCCCGAGCGGTGAGGTGACCGGATCCAGCCGATCGGCGAGCCCGAAGAAATCCTCGTACCGCGGATGATGGGCGAAGCGCATCGGGGTGTGGGTTCGCATCAGGTCCGCCATATCAACGACGGGCACGCCGACGACGATGCCGGCGAGTGTCGGTTCGAGTGCCGCCACTGCCGCGGCCACATAACCACCGAGCGAGAGGCCAAATAGGACCGCACGTTCGCCGCGTGCGTCGATGTACGCCAGTAGGGCGCGCACGTCCGCTATGGCCTGGGCCGCACCATGCAGGTTCATGGCGGGATCCTCATTGGGGAAGGCCATGCTGAACCGACCTGCACCCCGCGGACCGTGGTGGGGCAGCACGGGAATAGCGACGTTGAACCCGCCGGCATGGAGGGAGGCCGCACGAAAGACCACCATGTCTGCGAACGGGTCACCCATGCCAGCGCCGTGGACGCATACCACCCAGGGCGCGGGGCGTTGCTGGCGTAGGAGCCATGCATGCACAGTTTCGTTGCGCGTGTACTCGGCATACCGACGCGCACCGGGCACCGAGTCCTCGGGGTCGTACGGACTGACATAGGTGGAATGGCTGAACGAGAGGTGCCCGACGCGGCGCGCCGATTCGGTCAGGACGGCGGGTGCACTCGGGATATGCCACGAACCAGGATCGGCGAGGACCCCCCGTCCTTCGAGGTAGTCGACGAGTTCTCGCGACTCGTCCAACGTCGACGCGAAGTCATCGTCGTCGGCCACGGTGTGCAGCTGCTGAAAGCAAGCGAGGAGCAGCTCGTCGCCGGCGGCAGAAGCCACGAGCGAGGCCCGACGGAGCGGGGCCGTGGGTTGTGGGTCTGCGGCGAGTTCCCTGGCAAAACCGACGGTGCGACTCATCGCTGCCGCGAGATCAGATCCCAACGTCCCGAGACGCCGCAACAGCGCCGATCCGCGAGACCGTCCAGACACCACGGAGAGTATGGAGCACAGGCTGCCGACGCATCCAGGCGAACCCAGGCCCGGCTTCCCTCTGATGTCGGCCCTGTGGGTGCCGAAAACGTCATCCGGGCAATGCCAGTAGGACTTTTGTATCGATCCCGAACGACGAAGCTGGACCATGGCGCTGTCCTTCCTTTACCTGGCCTTCGTCCGAGTGCTTCAACTGGTCAGGCTCTCGCGGCGGAAAGACGGGCAACTGGCCATTGAGGTCGTCGTGGTCCGCCATGAGGTGGCGGTCCTTCGCCGCCAGGTGACCCGCCCGGCCTTAGGACCCAGCGACAGAGCACTGCTCGCCGGACTGAGCCGATTCCTTGATCTGCGGCACCGAGGGAGGTTCCTCGTGCAGCCCGAAACCCTGCTCCGTTGGCACCGTGACCTCGTCCGACGCCGATGGACCTTGTGCGTGCCGAAAACGTCATCCGGTCTGCTGAGCTGGGGCGACGCGCCTCGCGCCGTGACGGAGTCCCACCATGGTGCGACCGCTACTGCACCGGTGTTACCTGTAGTGGGATCCTGCGAATCCTTAGCCAGATCGTCGGCGGAAGGTTCCAGCAGCCTCAATACGTTCGTCCAGGTCACGAGCCCGGATGACGTTTTCGGCACCCACAGGCGCTCGCCTGCGCGGCCTGCGGTGCGCGTTACCCTGTGACGGACGGCCTCGTCGACCTGGTCCCACCCAAGCCCGCCCAGGCCGAGACGCCCAACATACGCGTCATGGAGTCCTCGCTCCTCGCCCGAGTGTACGAACGGGCCTGGCGGCCGGTCCTGACCCGGCTGCTTACCGGCATGAGTCACGACGCGGAGCGTGCTTGGTCGCTCGATCGACTCGCCCCTGCGGCCGACGCCACGGTCCTCGACCTCGCCTGCGACCCGGGCAACACCACGAGGACCGTCGCCGCCGCTGTCCCCGCGGGCCGAGTCCTCGGGATCGACTTCTCGACGGCGATGCTGCGCGAGGCCCTCGCCGCTGCCTCAACTGGCCGAGCGACCGTCGGCTATGCGCGCGGCGATGCGCATCGTCTCCCGCTGCAACCCGACAGCGTCGACGCAGCGAGCTGCGCCGGCGCCTTCTACTTATTCTCCGACCCGCCCCGCGTCCTCGCCGGCATCGCCGCCGCTCTGCGGGTGGGCGGGCGTTTCACGCTGATGGGGTCGCAACAACCGCGCGTCGGCGGGGCCGTGGCCGCCAAGCTTGTGCGGCCGGGCGGGCTGCGCATCTATGCCCGGGACGAGATGGAAGGGCTCCTCGACGACGCCGGCTTCGACGTACTCGACCGCCGGATCGCCGGGTTCATGCTGCTCCTCGCCGCCCGACGCCGCTGAGCGGCTCCGCCCCCGGATCACCCCAACAACGCCCGCACTCCCTGATCGGGAAGGCGGGCGCTGTTCCTCGGTTATTCGCGCCTCCGAACGTGTAGACCGGGACCCTCGGTCCGGCTCAATGCCGTGATCTTC
>JBEKVF010000364.1:0-4747 GCA_049514295.1 Acidimicrobiales bacterium | reverse complement strand
GAAGGACGAGCGCCAGGACGAGCCCGATGGCGATGATCGCGATGGGGACGATGGTGCCGACGTCGCTGTTCGAGATGGAGCTCACGTCGTAGAGCGCGGGCGCCTGCCCGGTCACGCCGCTCGCGTCGGCGCCGGCGCGCATCGCCACGGCGTCCACCCTCTGGCGGATGGCCGGCACGGCGCTGATGGCCGCGTTGCTCCCGGCCGACCCCGCCGCGAGGCCGGTGGACCACTGGACGGTGTGCCCGTCGGCGCTGATGTAGCGGGCGGTGGTCAGGTACGTGATGTAGTCGGCCTGCGAGATCCCCGAGCCTGCCGGGGGGACGAGCGGACGGGTCACGAGGTCCTGGGCTGGGCCGTACGGATGGACGCGGGAGTACAGGGACTCGAGCTGGGCGGGGGTGAGCGCCGTGCCGTTGGGGTTGAGGGGACCCGTGATGGTGCGGAACTCACCGCTGCGGTGGAGGCCCTCGGTGGCCGTGGCGAGCTGGGATGGGTCCCGCCAGACGGAGGCGGGGAAGTGCATGACGACGGCGGTCGGGTCGGCGCTCGCCTGGGGGAAGTGGGCCGCCATGGCGGCGTTGCCCTTGGCGGCGTCGGTGCCGGCCGGCGCGCTGACGTCACCGCCGAAACCGGTCGGGACGAAGCCGAGGGCGAAGATGGCGAGAATGCCGAGCGCGGACACCCCGACGAGGAGCGTGAGGAGGGGCCGGCGGACGAGGCGGGCGGCCACCCGGCCCCAGAGGCCCTCGGCCTGCGGGCGGGCCACGGTGCGCGTCGGCCAGAAGACGGCGCGGCCGAAGATGGCGAGCAGCGCGGGCAGCAACGTGAGGCCGGCCAGCAGCATGGTGGCGATGCCGATCGCGAGTGGCACGCCGAGGTCGTGGTACAGGCCGAAGCTGGCGGCCAGCAGGGTGAGGAGGGCGACGATCACGGTCGAGGCGGAGGCGGTGATGGACTCGCCGACCCGGCGCACCGCGTAGGCCACGGCCTCGTCGGGCTCGCTGCCGGCGTGGAGCTGCTCGCGCACCCGGAAGACGAGAAAGAGCCCGTAGTCCGTCCCGGCGCCGAGGACGAGGACGATGAGGAGGATCTGGGTGAAGAACGACACCTGCAGCGCGCCCACGCTGCCCAGGGCGCCGATGAAGGCGCCGGAGAGCAGGAGGACGAGCGCCGCGGGCACCAGCGTGACGAGCGGGGCGAGCAGCGAGCGGAAGATCAGCAGCAGCAGCACGACGATGAAGAGGAACGAGGCGTCCTGGATCTCCCCGCTCTGCCGGGCGGACTGCTTGTTGGCGGCGGCGTTCGTGGCGAGCTGCCCCGCCAGGTGCGCCTGCAGGCCGGCCGGGAGCGGCGTGCGGGCGATGGTGCCCTGCATGTCGTCGATGAGCGTGTCGCCCTGGCCCTGGTTGAACGGGGATGACGAGGAGACGAGGAGGAGCTGGGCCGCCGCCTGGTCGGGCGAGGTGCCGAGGTACTCGACGGACAGCGTGGTGGGGATGTGGCCCAGGTTGGCGAGGAGCGTGCGGAGGGCCTCCTGGTCGGCCACTTCCAGCGGGCGGCCGTCGGTGAAGGCGACCACGGGCACGGAGCTGTGCGTGACCGGCCCGATCAGCGGCTGTGCGAGCAGGGCGGCCTGGTTGCTCGGCGCGCTCTCGGGGAGGAAGGCGCCGTTGTTGTCGTTGACCTGACTGGCCAGGGACGGCAGGGTGGCGACGGCGGCGACGGTGCCGACGATCCACACGGCGACCACGAGGTAGCGGTGACGGACCACCACGCGGCCGAGCGCGCCGAAGAAGTCGCTCACCCGCGTTGCAGCCGGTCGGTGGGGGTCGGTCCGGATCGGGAGCGCACGGGAAGGGTGGGGGTGGCCGGCGCCTGGCGGACGCGTCATGCCTGGTCCGGCGGCACGTGGCCCCGGCCGACTCGATGCTACCGGCGTGACAGAGGAGCGAGGTTCCCGCCCGGCATGAAGCCCCTGCCGGGGTCCTGACGCCTACCATTCTGGGCGTGAGCGGGTCGTCCACGAAGCGGTTGCCGCACTGATGGGACGGCGCATCAGGTGGCTCGGGGTCATCATGGTGGCCTGCCTCGGCCTCGTCGTGGTCCAGCTGGTCAACATCCAGTTTGTGAAGGCCAAGCAGCTGCAGACCTCGCCGTTCAACCCCCGGGTGTCCGCGCAGAAGTACATCAACCCCAGAGGGGCCATTTACGCCTCTGACGGCACCGTGCTCGCCAAGTCGGTCCGCACGCCGGCCGGGACGAACACGACCGACTACCCGTTCCGCTACATCCGCCAGTACCCCGACGGGCCGCTCTACGCCGGCATCACCGGCTACGACTCGCCGCTCTACTACGGCACCGCCGGGATCGAGGAGCAGTACGACTCGTACTTGAGCTCCCATCAGCAGCCCCCCCAGACACTGAGCCAGCTGATCTTCCGGGAGTCGACGCCGCTCACGACCGACGACGTGACGCTGACCGTCGAGCCGAGCCTGCAGCTGGCGGCCTGGAACGCCCTGACCACGCTCCCCCCCGGCGAGAACAAGGACGGGGCGGTCGTGGTCCTGGACCCCTCGACGGGGGCGGTGCTCGCCATGGTCTCGAACCCCACCTACGATCCCAATGCCCTCGTGAGCCCGACGGTGTCCTCCGAGAACCTGGCCTACTTCAGCTATATCCAGAAGGACCACGAGGGCTACATCCCGCTGCGGCCCATCGCCACCGGTGAGACCTTCTTCCCGGGGTCGACGATGAAGGTGGTGACGTCCACCGCGGCCTACAACCTCAAGCCGTCCCTGGCGGGCTTCGACTACCCGGTGCAGCAGTGCCAGGGGTTCGCGGACTCGAACAAGCAGCTGTGCGACGAGAGCGGGCCCTGCGGCGGGACCATGACGGCGATGCTGCCCTTCTCGTGCGACCCCGGCTACGGCGAGCTGGGCGTCCAAGAGAGCGTGCCCATCCTGCAGAAGCAGGCCGAGCTGTTCGGCTACAACTCGGTGCCGGGCATCGATCTGCCCGGCGTGGTGGCCTCGCCGCTCACCCCGCTGCCGGCGAACTCGCAGGCCTTCCTCGCCTATACCGCCATCGGCCAGTACGGGGTGCAGGCGACCGCGCTGCAGAACGCCATGGTGGCGGCGGGGATCGCCAACGGGGGCGTGCTCATGCGGGCGTCGGGTTCCCGTCGTACCTGTGCGCGGCCGTGAAGACCGGGACGGCGCAGACGAGCGCGTCCCAGTCGGTCAACCACGACTGGATGATCGGTTTCGCTCCGGCGAACCACCCCAAGGTCGCGGTGGCGGTGGTGGTCCCCGACCAGAACCTGAGCTCGGACGGGGCGTTGGTAGCCGGCCCCATCATGCGGGCGGTCCTCGAGGCGGCGCTGCCGCAGGGCTCGGTGACCCAGCCCTGCAACGTGCAGCCGGTGCCCACGTCGGCGTTCACCTCGGGGCACTGAGCGACCCGGCGACCGCACCGCAGCACAGCCGCGTGTAGCATTATCTGCGTGCCTACGCAGATAGTTGAGAGTCCCGCCACCGAGGAGTTCCGCTCCGCCGTCGGGATGCTCAAGCTCCTGGGCGACGAGACACGGCTCCGCGTCATCTGGGCCCTGCTCGAGGGCGAGCACTCGGTCAACGAGCTGGCCGAGCTCGTGGGCGCGCAGCCGGCCGCCGTCTCGCAGCACCTGGCCAAGCTCCGCCTGGCGCGCCTGGTGCGCAGCCGGCGGGAGGGGACGCGGATCTTCTACGTGGTCGACGACGCCCATGTCCGCCGGCTGGTGGAGGAAGTGCTGACTCACGCGGACCACGTGACCGCCCATGGGTGACGGCCACGACCACCCGCACGGACCCTCCTCGGTGGAGGCCGACCGGCGCGCCCTGACCATCGCGCTCGTGTTGCTCGTCGGCTTCATGGTCTTCGAGGTGGCCGCGGCGGTGGCCTCCAACTCTCTGGTCCTGCTGGCCGACGCGGGGCACATGCTGGTGGACGTCGGCGCCATCGCCGGGTCCCTGGTGGCCATCCGCCTCGCCGCCCGCCCCGAGACGGGCTCGCACACCTACGGCATGAAACGGGCCGAGATCCTGGCTGCCGCGGCCAACGGGATCGCCCTCCTCGTCGTGTCAGCGCTGGTGACCTACGACGCGGTGGTCCGCCTGGTGCACCCGTCCCATGTCGATGGGGCGGTCCTGATCGTCGTCGCCGCGGTCGGGGTGGCGGTCAACGTCGGCGCCACGCTGACCGTGGCCAAGGCGAACCGCCGGTCGCTGAACGTCGAGGGGGCCTACCGCCACATCCTGACGGACCTCTACGGCTTCGCGGGCACGCTGATCGCCGGGATCGTCATCGTCCTCACCGGCTTCAACCGCGCCGACGCCATCGCATCCCTGCTGGTCGTCGTCCTCATGCTCAAGGCCGCGGTGGCGCTGCTGAGGCCGGCGCTGCACATCCTCTTGGAGGCGACTCCGGAGGACATCGACCTGGACGAGGTGCGCCGGCACCTCCTGGAGCTGCCCGAGGTGCGGTCGGTGCACGACCTGCATGCCTGGACCCTGACCTCGTCGCTACCCATCGTCACGGCCCACGTCGTCGTCAGCGACGAATGCTTCAACACGGGTGGGGCCGGTCGGGTGCTCGACCACCTGCAGGACTGCCTGTCGGGGCACTTCGACGTGGCGCACTCGACGCTGCAGTTCGAATCGGCCGCGCACATCGAGCACGAGCTGGGGGGGCACGCCTGATCCGGTTT
>JBEKVF010000363.1:0-3312 GCA_049514295.1 Acidimicrobiales bacterium | reverse complement strand
AGGCGGCCGGGGAGCACGTCATCGGCTTCGGCGCCGGCGAGCCCGACTTCCCGACCCCGGCGCACATCGTGGAGGCCGCGGTCGCCGCCTGCCGCGACCCGGCCAACCACCACTACACGCCGACCGGCGGCCTCCCCGCGCTGCGCCAGGCGATCGCGGACAAGACCGAGAGGGACTCGGGCCTCGTGGTGACCCCCGCGCAGGTGCTCGTCACCAACGGCGGGAAGCAGGCGGTGGCCAACGCGTTCTCGGTGCTGTGCGACCCCGGTGACGAGGTCATCGTGCTCGCCCCCTACTGGACCACCTACCCCGAGGCGATCCGTCTCGCGGGCGGGACGCCGGTGTTCGTGTCCTCCGACGAGACCACCGGTTTCCGCTCCTCGGTGGAGGACCTCGAGGCGGCCTGGACGCCGAACACCAAGGCGCTGCTCTTCGTCTCCCCGTCCAACCCGACCGGCGCGGTGTACCCGCGCGAGGAGATCGAGGCCATCGGCCGCTGGGCGCTGGACAAGGGGATCTGGGTGCTCACCGACGAGATCTACGAGCACCTGGTCTACGGCGGGGCCGAGCACCACTCCATGCCGGTGCTGGTGCCCGAGCTGGCGGACCGCTGCCTGGTGGCCAACGGCGTGGCCAAGACCTACGCCATGACCGGGTGGCGGGTCGGGTGGCTCCTCGGGCCGACCGACGCCATCGGTGCCGCGACCAACATCCAGAGCCACGAGACGTCCAACGTGTCCAACGTGTCGCAGCGGGCGGCGCTGGCCGCCGTGTCGGGCGGGCTCGAGGACGTCGCAATGATGCGGGCGGCCTTCGACCGCCGGCGCCAGACGATCGTCAAGATGCTCAACGACATCGACGGGGTCGTCTGCGTCGAGCCGGAGGGGGCGTTCTACGCCTACCCGTCGCTCAAGGGGCTGCTCGGGCGGTCACTCCGGGGACAACGTCCGGCGACGAGCGCGGAGCTGGCCGAGATCTGCATCAACGAGGCCAAGGTGGCGGTGGTCCCGGGAGAGGCGTTCGGCTCGCCGGGCTACTTCAGGATGTCGTACGCGCTGGGGGACGACGACCTCGTCGAGGGCGTGTCCCGGCTGGCCACCCTCTTCGCCGAGGCGCAAGACTGACCGACAATCGGGCGGGGGGAGCAAGGAGACCACCGCGGTGGCACGGGTACTGGTAACGGAGAAGATCGCGCAGAGCGGGCTCGACCTGCTCGTCGACGCAGGCCATGAGGTCGACGTGCGCGAGGGGCTGAGTCCCGAGGAGCTGCTCGAGGCGATCGTCGGCGCCCACGCGCTGATCATCCGCTCGGCCACCCAGGTCACGGGTGACGTGCTGACGGCCGGGACCTCGCTCCAGGTGGTCGGGAGGGCCGGGGTCGGCCTCGACAACGTCGACGTCACCGCGGCCACCGATCGCGGCGTCATGGTGGTCAACGCGCCGACGTCGAACATCCTGTCGGTCGCCGAGCAGGCCATGGCGCTCCTGCTGGCCCAGGCCCGCAACATCCCCCAGGCGCACTCGGCGCTCGTGGCCGGCCGCTGGGAGCGCTCGAAGTGGGAGGGCGTCGAGCTGCACGGCAAGGTGCTCGGCGTCGTGGGGCTCGGCCGGGCCGGCTCGCTGGTCGCCCAGCGCGCCCACGCGTTCGGGATGGAGCTCATCGGCTACGACCCCTTCGTCTCCCAGGAGCGGGCTCGGGCCATGGGAGTGCGGCTGGTGGGGATCGAGGAGCTGGTGGCCGAGGCGGACTTCGTCTCCATCCACACGCCGAAGACGCCGGAGACCGTCGGGCTGTTCGGGCGCGACCTGCTGGCCAAGGCCAAGCCCGGCATCCGCATCGTCAACACGGCCCGGGGTGGCATCGTCGACGAGGAGGCGCTCGCCGAGGCCATCCGCGACGGCATCGTGGCGGGGGCCGGCCTCGATGTGTTCGCCAAGGAGCCGTGCACCGAGTCGCCGCTCTTCGAGCTGCCCGGGGTCGTCGTCTCGCCGCATCTCGGCGCGTCGACCGAGGAGGCGCAGGACAAGGCCGGCGTGACCATCGCCGAGCAGGTGCTGCTCGCCCTCGCCGGCGACTTCGTCCCCTACGCGGTCAACGTGGCGGCGAGTGACGTCTCCGACGTGGTCAAGGGCTTCATGGGCCTGTCCGAGCAGCTGGGTCGCTTCTTCGTCGGCCTGCACGACGGGCTGCCCGACAGCATCGAGATTGAGTACCAGGGCGAGCTGGCGGGGGAGAGCACCGGCATCCTCACGCTCTCGGTCCTCAAGGGGATCTTCGGCGGGTCGACCGAGGAGCCGGTCTCCTACGTCAACGCGCCGCAGCTGGCGGAGCGCCGCGGCCTGGCCGTGCGCGAGTCCACCACCGCGACGTCGCACGACTACAAGTCGCTCGTCACCCTGCGCTCAGGTTCGCACTCGGTGGCCGGCACGCTGATCACGGTCGGCCTGCGTACCGAGCCGCGCATCGTCATCGTCGACGAGCACGTCGTCGAGGTGCCGCCGTCCACCCACATGCTCGTGGTCCGTAACGACGACCGCCCCGGCATGATCGGGATCGTGGGCACCGCGCTCGGCACGGCGGGCGTCTCCATCTCCTCCATGGCCGTGGGGCCTTCCCCCGAGTCATCGACGGCGATGATGGTGATCTCGACGTCCACGCCGGCGCCCGACCTCGTCGTGGAGCAGCTGCGGGGTGACGAGGGGATCCTCGAGATCCACCGCGTCACGCTCTGATCAGGACGCGGGTTTGCGCGGCACCGCGGGCCACGTATCGAGGCTGCCGATGACGGGCTGGCTCCCATGGAGCGCGCGCTGTGGCGCGCGGTCGAGCAGCACGGCGCGCACCACCGCCAGCACGGCGACGACCAGGGCGGCCCGGATCAGTGTCGAAAGGAGACGACGCATCCGACCACGGTAGCGTGAGCCGGCATGGCCACCTTCCAAAGCGTCGCCCCCATCTTCCCCACGGCGGACATGGACGCGATGCGGGTGCACTACGAGCTGCTGGGCTTCGACGTGCACGTGCACGGTGGCGGATACGGCACCGCCTCCCGTGACGGCGTCCGGTTGCACTTCCGGCTGGACCCGGACCTGGGCCCGGCGAGCGAGCGGGGCGCCGCCTACATCGACGTGGACGACGCGGACGCGCTGCACGCGGAGTGGACGGCGGCGGGGGTCGGCGAGACGTCCGACCTGTTCGATCCGGGCTTCGGCGTGTGGGAGGCCGCGCACACCGATGGCGACGGCAACCTGCTGCGGTTCGGCTCGCCCGTCGCGCCTTGACGCTGGCCCTCTCGGATGGGAGAATTGCCC
>JBEKVF010000362.1:0-3314 GCA_049514295.1 Acidimicrobiales bacterium | reverse complement strand
CCGCCCTCCTGGCCCGAGACGAGCCGGACGTTCAGCGCGCTCTGCTGCGTCATGATGAGCCCAGTATACGAGACCCCACCCCGCCCGCTGACGCGTTCGGGGGTGTGCAAGAGAGAGTTCATCAGCGCGTCACATGCCATGCGGCGGGCGGCGGGCGGCAGGCGGCGGGCGGCGGTGCACGCCGGATCCGGGCCATCGGGCACGGTCGGTCCGCGACGGATACGTTGCGGGCATGGCGTTCGCCCTCGGCATCGTGACGCCCGTGCTGCACATGAACCCGCGCTTCGACCCGCCGGAGTGGGAGGTGACGGCCGGCGTGGACGACGTGGTGTGGGTGGTGCAGGAGGCGGAGAAGTTCGGGTACGACTGGGTGGCCTGCTCCGAGCACATCGCCATCCCCTCGGCGGCGTCCACCGTGCGCGGCGGCCGCTACTTCGACCCCTTCTCGACCCTGGGCTTCCTGGCCGCCAAGACATCGCGCGTGGGACTGCTCACCCACATGGCCGTCCTTCCCTACCACCACCCGCTCGAGCTGGTGAAGCGGTTGGGCACGCTGGACGTGCTCAGCGGCGGGCGCGTCATCGCCGGCATCGGCGTCGGGTCGCTCAAGCCCGAGTTCGAGGTGCTCGGGCACGAGTTCGAGGGGCGGGGTGAGCGGTCGGATGACGCCATCCGGGCCATTCGCGCCGCCTGGGGGCAGCGGGTGCCCGAGTACCACGGGACGCACTACGACTTCGAGGGGTTCATTGTGGAGCCCTCGGGCCTGCCGCGAGAGGTTGAGGTCTGGGTGGGGGGCCGCACCCGCCGCTCGCTGCGCCGCGCCCTCGAGCTCGGGGACGCCTGGATGCCCTTCGGGTTCAAGATCGACGAGCTGACCGAGCTGCTGACGGCGGCCACGGTGCGCGACGACCTGGCCCGCCGGGCCGAGGAGCACGGCCGGCCCCTGAAGCTGATCCTGGCCCCCGAGCCGCCCATCGACCCTCTCGGCCAGCCGGACCGGACGGCCGAGTTCCTGGCCTCCTACGTCGCGATCGGCGCCACGGGGTTCAGCGTGCGCTTCGACCACGGCTCCCCGGCGCACTTCTGCGAGCAGATGGCCGCCCTGAAGTCGCTGGTGAGCGCAGCCGGATTCTGAGCGCCGGCCGGGCCCGGCCCGGTCAGCCCGATCAGATGGAGGAGCCCAGGCCCGGGTAGCCCCCGCCACCGAAGCGCTCGTCCAGCGCGTCGTAGTCGACGGCCCACCCCTTGCGGGGCAGCTCATCGACGAATTCGACCTGGGACGGCTTCTTGTAGGAGGCGATGAGCGAGCGGCAGTGCGTGATCAGCTCCTCCGGCGTCACCGCCTGCCCGTCGGGGCCCTCGGCGCGCACCACGACCGCCACCACCCGTTGGGTCCACTTGGGATCGGGCACGCCGATGATGGCGGCCTCCTTGACGCCGGCATGGCGGTTGAGGCAGCCCTCGACCTCGGCCGGGTAGATGTTCTCGGCGGCGGACTTGACGATCCGGGTCAGGGGCGCCACGAAGGTGATGGACCCGTCGGCCTCGCGGCGGCCGAGGTCGCTGGTGTGCCACCAGCCACCGCGGGTGCGCTCGGTGTTGAGCTCGGGCCGGTCGTGGTAGCCGCTGGTGAGCACCCGGCCGCGGGCCACGATCTCGCCGGTCTCGCCGTCGGGCACGTCGTTGCCCTCCGGGTCGACGATGCGCACCTGCACCCAGGGCGAGGGACGGCCGCTGGTGCCCGTCGCGCCCATGCCCAGGGCGTTGAAGGTGAGCATGCCGGTGGCCTCGGTCTGGCCGTAGCCGGCGGGGTGGGTGCCCCAGGGGCTGTCGTCGACCCGGACCATTGCGTTCCAGGCCGCGTTGCCGCCGAAGGTGCGCAGGGACGAGAGGTCGAAGCGCCCGTTCTTGTTGAGCTCGAGGATCTCGGCGGACGTCGGCCCCATGAAGAAGCCGTAATTGCACCGCTCGGCCTCAATGAGCCGGCACAGCTCCTCCGCGTCGACCCGGCGCGTCATCACGTTGGTGCCCCCCATGTGGAGCGCGGCAAACGTCGTCATGAGCGTCGCCATGTGGAACATGGGCCCGGAGTTCAGGTAGACGGTGTCCTCCGTGATGCGCTGCACCAGCGCGACCATGAGCGCCTGGGACAGGACCGCGTCGTGCGAGAGCAGCGCGCCGTTGGGCCGCCCTCCGAAGGCGGCCGTGAAGAGCGCGATCACGGGGGCGGCCGGGTCGACGGCTCGTCCGGGGTCGTCCGGGCCGCCCGAGGCGAGGAACGCCTCGTAGGTCTCCCCGCTCGCGACGCCGGCGTCGGCATCGTGGCGCAGCCAACGGGCCGTGCCGCCCCAGCGATCGCGGGCCTCCTGCACCGTCGGGCCGATCTCCTCGGACTGCCAGATCACCAGCGACGGCGCCACGTCGTCGAGCACGGCGACCAGCTCGTCCGCGCTCTGGCGCCAGTTGGCGGGCACGAGCACGGTGCCGGCCTTGGCGCAGGCCACCAGGGTCTCGATCAGCCGGTGGCAGTTCTGCCCGAGCCACAGGACGGTGTCGCCCTCGCCGAGGCCGGCGGCCAGGAGGGCGTTGGCCAACCGGTTCGTCCGGGTATCGAGCTCGGGGTAGGTGCTGCGGTACTCGCCGCACACGAGGGCGGTCCGCTGCGGGCGGCTGCGTCGGTGCTCCCGCACGACGTCGCCGAGTGTGAGGTCGTGCAGCGGGTCCACGCGGGTGTCTCCGGGGCCGGCCGCGTGCGTCAGGCCGGAGCGGCGGCGAGCCGGGCCCGCAGCTCGGGCTTGATGACCTTGCCGGTCGGGTTGCGGGGCAGCTCGTCGACGAAGATGAACTGCCGGGGCACCTTGTAGTCGGCCAGGTGCTCGAGCCCGAAGGCGCGCAGCGCCTCGGCATCGGCCCCGGCGCCGGCTTGGAGGACGACGAAGGCCACCACGTCCTCGCCGAGCACCGGGTGCGGCGCGCCGACGACCGCCACCTCCTTGACCGCGTCGTGCTGGACCAGGACGTGCTCGACGTCGGTGGCGTGCACGTTGTTGCCGCCACGGATGATCACATCCTTGGAGCGGCCGACGATGTAGAGGTAGCCGTCCGCATCGAGCTTGCCGAGGTCGCCGGTGATCAGCCAGCCATCCCGCCACGTCTCGGCCGTCGCTTCGGGGTCCTGGTAGTACTCGCGCTGGCGGCCCGGCATCTGCAGCCGGACCTCCCCCACCTCGTCGGGCGGCAGGGACCGCCCGTCGGGGTCGACGATCTGCACCACGGCGGGCGGGGCGATCTGGCCCACCGATCCGGGCCGCTTG
>JBEKVF010000361.1:0-3317 GCA_049514295.1 Acidimicrobiales bacterium | reverse complement strand
CGGGCGCTGCCCGCGCTCGGCTTCGACGGCGTGGCCCACGTGCGGGCCGGCCGGTCCTTCAGCTTCGAGGTCGACGCCCCCGACGAGGGCGCGGCGCGCACCACGGCGACCGAGCTGGCCGACCGGTTGCTGGCCAACCCGGTCATAGAGCAGAGCCGGCTCGAGCTCGAGGCGATCTGAGTGGCCCCGCGCATCGGCGTCGTCGTCTTCCCCGGGAGCAACTGCGAGCACGACGTGGTCCAGGGCCTCGAGGCCGAGGGCGCCGAGGGCGTGCTCCTCTGGCACGGCGACGCGTACCTCCGGGGGGTCGACGCCGTCGTCCTGCCGGGCGGCTTCGCCCACGGCGACTACCTGCGCCCTGGCGCCCTGGCCCGCTTCTCGCCCGTGATGCAGGCGGTCAGCGACTTCGCCCGCTCCGGCGGCCCGGTCGTCGGCATCTGCAACGGCTTCCAGGTGCTGACCGAGGCGGGCCTGCTGCCGGGCGCGCTGCAGAAGAACGGGCGCTTGCGCTTCCTGTGCCAGCCGGTCCGCCTGGTGGTCACCTCGACCTCGTCGGTGCTCACGTGCGGGGCGGCGGTGGGCGACGAGCTCGTCATGCCCATCAACCACTTCTCGGGCAACTACACCTGCGACGCCGACACGCTGCACCGCCTGCAGGCGGAGGACCGGATCGTGCTGCGCTACGCCGACGGAGAAAACCCCAACGGGTCGATCGACGCCATCGCCGGCATCGCCAACGAGGCGGGCAACGTGGTCGGCCTCATGCCCCACCCCGAGCGCGCCAGCTCCACGCTGCTCGGCTCCGAGGACGGGCTGGTGCTGCTGCGCTCGCTCGTCTCGGCCGCGGCCACCAGCGCGGCCGCGTAGGCACACGCGCGCCGCCCCGGAGCGCGCGTCATCAAATCTTCAGCCGCGCTCCGTATGGTTGACGTCGTATGCACAAGCGGACCGTGCCGCGCGCCGAGGGACCCGCTGTGCGCTCGCTGTGGATGTGCCGCCGGCACGCGCTGGCGCTCGTCGTCGCGGCCGTCGCGCTCGTCACGCAGTCGTCGTGCGCGTCGGGCGCCACGCTCCGGGCTTCGTCCGCCCGCCCGTTGGCCACGGGGCGCGCCATCGACGCGAAGTACTTCGAGCCCGGGGCGTGCCTGGAGTACCCGCCGACGTCGGGGAACCGCCACCTGACCGTCTTTCTCGACGCCGGCCACGGCGGCATCGATCCGGGTGGCGTGGGGGAGACCCAGTCGGGCCAGACCATTGAAGAGGCCGACGAGACGCTCCCGGTCGAGCTCGACGCCATGAACCTCCTCCGGGCCAAGGGGTTCACGGTGGTGGTGTCGCGGACCGGGGCGGAGACGGTGATCCGCCCGCTGCCCGGCGACGTCTCGGGCAATCTCTTCACGGTCCAGGGCGTCCACGACGACGTGGCGGCCCGGGACATCTGCGCCAACACGGCCAAGGCGGATGTCCTCGTGGGCATCTACTTCGACGCCGGCGGCTCTTCGTACGACGCCGGCGCCGTGACGGGCTACGACACGGCCCGCCCCTTCTCGGCGCAGAATCTCCGCCTCGCGACCCTGGTCCAGAACGACGTCCTCGCCGGCATGAACGCGCAGGGCTGGGGGATCCCCAACCTCGGGGTCGTCGACGACAGCCAGCTCGGCGGCCCGGCGCTCAGCACGGCGGCGGCCGACTACGGGCACCTGCTGCTGCTCGGCCCGTCCGACCCCGGGTGGTTCACCACGCCGAGCGAGATGCCGGGCGCGCTCATCGAGCCGCTGTTCATCACCGACCCCTACGAGGGCAGCCAGGCCGCCAGCCCGTCGGGCCAGGCCGTGATTGCGGGCGGTCTGGCCCAGGCCATTGCGCAGTACTTCGCGCCGGCTGCTCCGGGGGGCCAGAACTCAGAGGCCGCCAAGCCGACCCGGAAGCAGACGGGGTCGACGCCCGGCGGGTGACCCGGTCAGGTCCGGGCGCGCGAGATCTCGGCCTTCTGGAGGACGGCGGCGCTCACGCCGGCCGCCCGCCAGGTGCCGTAGGTGATGCCCTTGCGCTCGCCGTAGGCCTTGGCCACCTTGATGAACTGCTTCTCGAGCGCGCTCAGGTCCTTCACCTGGTTCCCCCGGGAGCGCTCGTCGAGCAGGTCCTTCTGCTCCTGGAGCAGGTGGAGCCGGGTGAGCGCGTCGGCCGTGGCGAGCTGGGACTCGATCGCCGCCAGCCGGCGGTCGATGGAGGCCGGGGTGCGCTTGCGGCCCCGTTTGGGCTTGGACGTCTCGAGCGCCTCGAGATAGTGGCGGACGCATGCACTCTCGGCACGCCCACGAGCCAGGGCGGCCTTGTGGCCGGTGCTCATGGGCTTGCGAGGAGCCGGAGTTCTTGCCTTGGTTGCCATGCTCCCATTGTGACGCGCTGCGAACAACCATATGCATCAATTCACCATGTTTCTTTCCGTCCCATTTCGGATGAAGAAGAGTGCATTGATTCACCATTTTGTGCCGGTGCAACCGCACAATCCGACGGTTTCCGGAATCGCCATTGCGCCGGCCTGTATGGGCTATTTCCCGCCGCCCGGGCGGTTACCCTGCCCTGGTGGCCGCACCATCGGGCGCAACCGTCGATGCCAGGGAGCGCCGGACGATGGCCGGCGTGCTCCTTGCCGCCGCGGTCCTCATCGCCGCCTACTGGGTCGCCTGGCTGGTCCACCGCTCCCTCGTGGCGTCGGAGACCGGCGCGGCGTACACCCAGTTCGAGGACGCCTTCCCCCTGGCCGACGGCTGGCTGGCGCTCTGCCTGGTCGCCGCCTCGTACTGCCTCGTGACGGCGCGGCGGGCGGCCCTGTTCTGGCTCCTGGTGGGGGGCGGGGCGGGCCTCTACCTCTTCGGGATGGACGTGCTCTACGACCTGCAGCACGGGGTCTGGGGCAAGGGCGCCAACGGCGTGGTGGAGCTCGTCATCAACCTCTTGACGCTGGGCCTGTCCGTCTTCGTCCTGCGCTGGGCCTGGACCCGGAGAGAGGCCCTCCTGTCGTCATGAGCCAGTCCGGTTTCGACCCCGCCACCTACCTCGACCTGATGCGGGCCGAGGTGCCGGCCTACGGGCGCCTGCAGGAGGCGGTGGCCGAGGCGAGCGAGGGGATGACCGAGCTGGTGGTGGCCCAGCTGACCGACCCGCTGCCGCCCGGGCCCTTCGACCTGGTCGTCTCGGCGCTCGCCGTGCACCACCTCGAGGGCCCCGACAAGGCCGCGCTGTTCGCCCGGGTGAGGGGCGTGCTGCGCCCCGGGGGCCGCTTCGTGCTGGGCGACGTGGTGATCCCGGTCGAC
>JBEKVF010000360.1:0-3324 GCA_049514295.1 Acidimicrobiales bacterium | reverse complement strand
CACCGGACCTCGGAGTCCCCCTCGAAGGCGAGTACGTGGGTCGCGATGCGGTCGAGGAACCAGCGATCGTGGCTGATGACGACGGCGCAGCCGGGAAAGGACAACAGGGCGTCCTCGAGGGCGCGCAGCGTGTCGACGTCGAGATCGTTGGTCGGCTCGTCGAGCAGCAGGACGTTGCCGCCGCTGCTGAGCACCTTGGCCAGCAGCACCCGGTTGCGCTCGCCCCCAGAGAGCCGTCCCACCTTCTTCTGCTGATCGCTGCCCTTGAAGCCGAACCCGGCCACGTAGGCACGGCCGTGCAGCTCACGGCCGCCCACAACCAGGCGGTCCACCCCGCCGGCGATCTCCTCGAACACCGTGGCGTCCGGTGACAGCGTCTCGCGCGACTGGTCGACGTAGGCCAGCTGCACCGTTGCGCCGAGCGTCAGCGTGCCCGCATCGGGCTGCTCCTCGCCGACGATCATGCGGAAGAGGGTGGTCTTCCCCGCACCGTTCGGCCCGATGACGCCGACGATGCCGCCGGGGGGAAGGATGAAGTCCAGACCGTCGATGAGCAGCCGGTCGCCGTATGCCTTGACCACGCCGGTGGCCTCGACCACCTGGTCGCCCAGCCGCGGCCCGGGCGGGATGGCCAACTCCACCTTGTCGGCCCGCCGCTCGGACGCCTCGGCCTCGGCAACGAGCTCGTTGTAAGCCGTGATGCGCGCCTTCCCTTTGCTCTGGCGTGCACGTGGGGACATGCGGATCCACTCGAGCTCGCGTTCGAGCGAGGCCTGGCGGGAGCGGTCGGCCTTCTCCTCGACGGCGAAGCGGGCCTGTTTCTGCTCGAGCCAGGACGAGTAATTGCCCTCCCAGGGGATGCCCGCGCCGCGGTCGAGCTCGAGGATCCAGCCGGCCACATTGTCGAGGAAGTAGCGATCGTGAGTCACGGCGACGACGGTGCCGGCGTACTCCTGCAGCGTCCGCTCGAGCCAGGCGACCGACTCCGCGTCGAGATGGTTGGTCGGCTCGTCGAGGAGGAGCAGGTCCGGCTTGGACAGGAGCAGCCGGCAGAGCGCGACCCGGCGTCGCTCGCCGCCCGAGAGGGTCCCGACGTCAGCGTCGCCCGGAGGGAGGCGGAGTGCGTCCATGGCGATCTCGAAGGTGCGGTCGAGCTCCCATGCGCCGGCCGCATCGATCTTGGCCTGGAGGTCAGCCTGCTCGGCGAGGAGCGCGTCGATGTCGGCGTCGGGATCGCCGAAGGCCGCGCAGACCTCGTTGAACCGATCGACCAACCGCTTCGCCTCGCCGACGCCCTCGGCCACGTTGCCGGCGACGTCCTTCGACGGGTCCAGCTGCGGCTCCTGGGCGAGGTATCCGACCGTGAGCCCCGGCGTGAGGCGCGCCTCGCCGGTGAACCCGTCGTCCTCTCCGGCCATGATCCGCAGCAGCGAGGACTTGCCCGACCCGTTGGACCCGATGACGCCGATCTTGGCTCCGGGGTAGAAGGACAAGTTGATGCCCTTGAGGACTTCGCGGTCCGGCGGGTAGAACCGCTTGAGGCCGCGCATGGTGTAGATGAATTGGGGCGCCACGGCGACAAGTGTGCCCCATGGCCGTCCGGCCCCTGAAACGGGCCGAGCCGGGCGAGGTGGAGGGCTCGGCGGGCGCTACCGGTCCGAGGACCAGCGGATCCGGCTCAGCCGGCGGTCACCGACCTTGCCGGTCGCGACAAACCAGCGCGCGGAATCCTCGAGCGCCTCGGCGGCAGGTCGGGGCACGTAGCCAAGCTCCTCACGCGCCCGTTTGTCGTCGAAGGACATCTGAGAGGTCGACATCCGGGCCGCCTCGAGGGGAACCGAGGGGTGCCGTCGGAGCAACTTACCCTCGACCGTCTCCGACAGAGCGGCGACGGCCAGCGACAGCGACCGCGGGACCCGTATCCGCGGCTCCGGAAGGCCCGTGATGGAGGCCAGCTCGCTCAACAGCCCCTGCAGGCTCAGGTTCTCGCCGCCCAGGATGTAGCTGCGCCCCGTCCGGCCCTTCTCCAGGGCGAGGACGTGCCCGGCCGCCACGTCGTCGACATGCGCGACGTTCAGCACGGTGTTGACGAACCCGGGGATCCGCCCGTTCAGGAAGTCGAGGATGAGCTTGCCGGTGGGTGTCGGTGCGCGGTCGCCGGGACCGACGGGGAAGGTCGGGAGGACCAGGGAGGCGGGCAGGCCCTCTGCGATGGCGCGCAGCACCTCGTGCTCGGCCACGTACTTGGAGCGCTTGTAGGAGCCGTACAGGTGCCGGACGTCGGGGAACGAGCGCTCGTCGGCCGACTCGGCCCCCGAGACGTGCTCGAGCCCGAGCGTCCCGACCGTGCTCGTGTACACCAGCCGCTCCACGCCGGACTCCGCGGCCGCCTCGAGAACGTTCTTCGTCCCGCCGACATTGATGTCGTAGAAGGCGGTGGGATCGCTCGCCCAGAACCGATAGAGGGCGGCGACGTGGAAGACGGCCCGGCAGCCGCTGACCGCCTTCCGGACGCTGTCGGCGTTCCGCAGGTCGCCGACCACCTGTTTGACGTTCAGGCCGTCGAGGTTCCCGGTGTCGGCGCCGGGCTCCACGAGCGCGATCACCTCCTGGTCGCTCGCAACCAGCCGACGGGTGACGGCGGAGCCGATGAACCCGCTCGCCCCGGTCACCAGGACCCTGTCGCCGGACCCGAGGTTCACAGCCGCGCCCGGTGCAGCGTTCCCTTGGCCATCGTCTTGCCGAACTCGAAAATGAGGCTCGAGCCCTGCTGCGCACTGGACAACACGTCGTCGAGCGCGTCGGCGAAGAGCTCGACCTCGTCGTCACCCGCGATCAGCGGAGGGAGGAGCTTGACGACGTTCATGTTGTCGGCCGCCACCTGGGTGAGGATACGGTGCCTATGGAACAGCGGGACCACGATCATCTGGGAGAACAGGGCTGGACGCAGGGCCTCGATCATCCGGAACCGCCGCCGGAGGCCGGGTGAGGTGGGCTCGCCGAACACCAATCCGATCATCAGGCCCATCCCCCGCACCTCGTGCAGGAACTCGTACCGCTCCACCAACGGCTCGAGGACCTTGGTGAAGGCCATCCCGGTCCTTTGGACACGGTCGAGGATGTCCTCGTCCTCGAACGCCGCCAACGTGGCCAGGCCGGCCACCATCGCCAACTGGTTGGCGCTGAAGGTCGACGAGTGGACGACCGCCCGGTCCATGGAGCTGAACACGCTGTCGGACACCGCTGCCGAGCACAGCATGGCACCGACCGGCACGTACCCTCCCGAGAGCGCCTTCGAGACGGTGACGATGTCGGGGGTGATGT
>JBEKVF010000359.1:0-3330 GCA_049514295.1 Acidimicrobiales bacterium | reverse complement strand
AAGACGACGGAAAGATCGTTCGGATCACTGACTTCTGGCCGGATCCGTACGAGCTACCCGCAAACCGGGCACACCTCGTCGAGAGGTACTGATCGGTGCACCCGACCTTCGGTGACGTGGGTCAGGCAGGTTGGTTCCAGACGACCCGTGCTCGTGCGACTGCCGAACGGACCTGAGCACCATCCAGAGTGACCCTCGCTTCTATGGTTCAGCCGTAGGCGGGCCGATGAAGATGTCCAGCGGTCGATCTGGCGGCCGCGGAAGGACCAGAAGCTGAACCGCTATCGCTCACCGATGGCGAGGAACAAGTCCCTCCGCAGCCAGCTCTACCGTGCCGACTGCAGCTCGGCAACGTCGCAGCGGCCGAGAAGCGACCGCCGGCCTAGGGCAAGCGGGTCGTGCGCCGAAAGGTCTATCGGTGGACTGTGCGCAAGGCCACGAGATGCTGGCCAGGGTCAAGGCTTTGGATCAATGCGGCCTTGGTGCTTCGCGCAGTACGGGGACTCGAGTAGCGGGTCAACGCCCGGTCCGAGTTCGGTCCCGTATTGGACCGCGGTGTACATCAGTGCACTGTGCGCACGCTCGAGATCATCGAGGAGGGCGAAAGGAATGTGGAGGGCCTCGAGATGGGCCATCGCACGCTCCCACAGAGCATCGGCCACGGTGACCCTCCCGCCCCCGTAATGGTAGGGAACGTCCTTCGGCTTGACCCGAGTGCGAGCGCCGTCCGCAGCGGAATAGGACACTAGGCGAACGGTACACGTCTGCCTCATCGACCTCGCGGATACGGCCTGGGCGCCGGCTGAACTCCCTGAACCCTGTCAGTCCCTCGAGGTGGTCAGGACACGCCCATGGCGCCATCCCCCGACCGGCGTTCTGGGACAGGTGCAGTTATGGATCTGCGAGGGGCTGGAGCAAAGAAGTAACAGCATCTCGGGTTGCTTCCAATGCTCCCGCCTGGCTCCAATACGGGCTGCACGGACCGATGATCAATGCGTGATGCTCGCCAAGCATTGAGCGCTTCCGGAGAGCCATTTCTTCGGTGCCAGCCACACCGTCCGAGCCGAGATCCCCAGGGCGTGCGGACATGTCCGACGGAGCCGTCAGTGGCCATGAGCGACTCAAATGTCGCAACGTACTCTCCGACCACACCGATATCGAGCACTTAGGCGCGATATCCAACCTCCCCCGGCGTCTAAACCGACCTTCTGTCATGATCTGCAGGACTACGACAAAGGAGTATCGGTCATGACGGTTCTGATTGAGAATGTCTTTCCGGTCGAGGTAACCAACGAGTTACTCGATGCTGTCACCGACGAAATGGGCGTCGACGCCGAACTCCCACCGGGTGGGATCCTGCATGTGCACTTCGAGAAGGGCGGCCGTTCTCACGGCGTCGACATGTGGGACTCAGTCGAGGCCTATCAGCAGTTTGTCCAGTCAACGCTTGTGCCAGCCATGGGCAAGGTTGCTGCGGCAAGAGGCCTCGATCCGTCCAAGATGGGCGAGCCCGAAGTGACGATCACCGAGGTCCATCGCATCGTTCACTAAGCGAGGACCCCTGGACGACCCACAGTCGCAGAGCACGCATATCCGGCGGTAGGGACCCCCCCCCGTCTCAAGTCTTCCTCCGGGCAGCCCTTCCGGCGTCGGTCGCCGTGAAATACACCTGAGGTCCAATAGCGTGCGTGGAGAAGACCCACGTGTCCCACCTCTTTAGGACGTTGTCGTGTTGTTCTGCTGGAATCTCGTTGGCCGGTGAGCCGTCCTTCAGCACCGTGATGGACTTTTCCGAGAGCAGCTCGCCGTCAGGAGAAGTAGTCGTAGTATTCGAGGCCGAGGTGGGTGATGGGCTCCTCACCGGCCAGAAAGCGCAAGGTGTTCTTGAGCTTGGTCAGCTGGATGAAGAGGTCGTGCTCGGGGTACACGCCGGGGGCGCACTGCGGCGACTTGAAGTAGAAGGACAGCCATTCCTGGATGCCGCGCATCCCGGCCCGCTGTGCCAGGTCGGTGAAGAGCAGCAGGTCGAGGACGAGCGGCGCCGCCAGGATCGAGTCACGACAGAGGAAGTTGACCTTGAGCTGCATCGGATAGCCGAGCCACCCGAAGATGTCGATGTTGTCCCACCCTTCCTTGTTGTCGCCCCGCGGCGGGTAGTAGTTGATCGAGACCTGGTGCTCGATGTCGCCGTAGAGCTCGGGGTAGAGCTCGGGCTGCATGATGCCCTCCAGCACGCCGAGCTTGGACTGCTCCTTGGCCCGGAAGCTGTCGGGGTCCTGGAGGACCTCCCCGTCCCGGTTCCCGAGGATGTTGGTCGAGTACCACCCCGAGAGCCCGAGCAGCCGGGCCTTGATCATCGGGGCCAGGACCGTCTTCACCATGGTCTGACCGGTCTTGAGGTCCTTGCCGGCGATGGCGACCGAGTGCTCGGTGGCGTACCGGGTGAGCGCCGGCGTGTCGATGGAGAGGTTCGGTGAGCAGTTGACGTAGGGGATACCGAGCCCGAGGGCGGCGTAGGCGTAGAGCATGCTCGGGGCGATGGCGCGGTCGCTCCGGTCAAGCGCCGCCTCGAAGGCCTCGAGGCTGTGGTACGCCTCGTGATCGGGAAGCAGCGCCTCGGTCGACCCGCACCACACCATGACGCCGCGGGCCGAGCCCTTAGTCTCCATGAAGGTCATGATGTCGGCCCGGATCGCCCCGACCCGCTGGCGATGGGTGTCCTCGGGGCGCGTGTTGTCTCCGTGCACCTGGGAGACGTAGGACGGGTCGAACACGGCCGGGAGAGGCCGGACGGTGCGCAGGTACGCACCGACCCGCTCGATGGACGGCTGGTCGAGGACCCCGGCCCGGCTGGCGGCGACGAAGGCGTCGTCGGGGAACGGGTCCCACGCGCAGAAGTCGAGCTGGTGGAGGGACGCCAGGGGGACGAGGTCGCCGATGCGGGTGACCCGCTGCTCGTCACGGCGGCCGAGGCGCACCGTCCCGAGCTGGGACAGGGAGCCGATCGGCTGGCCCGAACCGCTCCTGATGGACTCGACCCCGGCGATCAGCGTGGTCCCGACAGCGCCGAGCCCCACACAGAGCACGGCGAGCCGCCCGTCGGCTGGCGTGATCTGGGGCGGGCTCGGGAGGGAACCCTGCGGCACGTGCTCGCCTGACGACATCGGCTATACCCGTTCTCTCGGGGATGGGATCTGTGGCGGCTCGAGCCGGCAGGGCCTCCCCTGCCAGGCGCTCGACGCAAGAAACCGATGATACCGGCGGCCCGGTCGGGCACAACGGGCGGGACTTTGGAGCCTGTCGCACCAGGTCTCGACGCCCCACCATGGC
>JBEKVF010000358.1:0-3332 GCA_049514295.1 Acidimicrobiales bacterium | reverse complement strand
AGTGTGCGGCGGAGCCGGCGTCGGCGTCGGTGCTGGCGTCGGCGGTGGCTCCTGCGCCGGCATCGGAGCCAGAGGAGCCGTTGGGCGCGTCGGGCTCGTGCTGGAACTCCGCGTCGTCGAACACGAGTGCGAGCTCGGTCTTCTCCTCGGCGGCGTCGTGGGGCGGCACGGGGATGCCCCAGCGCGCCATGCCCTCCTCCATGCGCCGGATCACCGTCTCGATGACCTCCACCCGACCGTTCCGCTTGTTCTCCGACGAGATCACGTCCCATGGAGCGAGCGGACCGTTCGTCAGGCGCAGCATGTCGGAAACGGCCTCGTCGTATTCCCCCCGCTTCTCGCGATTGCGCCAGTCCTCGTCCGTCAGCTTCCACGACTTGAGTGCATCGTCGCGGCGGCGGACGAACCGGCGCAGCTGCTCCTCGTGCGACATGTGCATCCAGAGTTTGATCACGATCATTCCCTCTTCGGCCAGGGTGTGCTCGAAGTCGTTGATCTCCTGATAGGCGCGGCGCCACTGCACCTGGGTGGCCAGGCTCTCGATACGCTCGACGAGGACCCGCCCGTACCAGCTGCGGTCGCAGATGGTCATGCCACCCCATCCGGGCAGGGGCGGCCAGAACCGCCACAGGAAGTGATGGCGCAGCTCGTCGGGCGTGGGCGCGGCGAACGGGGCCACGTGCACATGGCGGGGGTCGAGGGGCTCGACCAGCCTCTTGATCGCCCCTCCCTTGCCGGCGGCGTCCCATCCCTCGAAGACGATGCACACCGGAGGGCCGAGCCTCCCCTCGTTGAGCTGGCCGCCGTTGATGAGCCGCAGGTGCAGGAGCCGGCGCTGGGCCCAGCCCAGGCGCTTGCTCTCCTCGTCCTTGGAGAGTCTGCGTGAGAGGTCGGAGTCCTCGAGTCGTGGGTAATCCCGTCGCAGCATCTCGCCGTCGCCGTCGCCGTCGCCGTCGCCGTCGCCTGCCGTGCCGTCGCCGGTGTCGTCGCCTGCCGTGCCGGCGCCGTGGCCGCCATGGCTCCCGTGGCCGCCACGACCCCCGTGGCCCCCGGAGCCTTCATCAGGGTGGCCGCCGTGCCCACCGTGATCGTGCTTGCTCACGTTGCCTGTTGTAGCCGATCCACCATGGATGGGGCGACCGCAGCCGCAGCCGCCCCCCGAGTAGGGGCGGCGGGGGCGGCGGGGGCGGCGGCCGGGGATCCGACCGCCTCGACCACTCGCCGCACCATTGCCGCCTCTCCGGCGATGACCAGCAACTCCTGGTTCGACAGGTGGCTGACCCGCCCGACCTTGCGTCCGGACGGGTTGAAGATGCCGATCCGGGCCCCGACGTATCGAGCGGAGTCGAAGGCGAGTGTGGCCACCTCCCGCTGGATGGTGGCCGAGGGTGCGGCTGGGCCGCCGTTTCTGGATGGGGCACGGGCGACCGCACACATCGCCTCGAGCTCGTCCAACGCGAGCCAGGACTCGTTGTTGTAGGACAGGACGAGCAGGTCGCAGTCCACGGATTGGACCACCGAGGCCAGAGCGGCCGGCATCGTGCGCTTCGAGTTGAACACGGAGTGCGTGGATGGGTCGCGGGCGTCCACCCGCTTGCGGGCCACGCCGTAGGCCTCGGGCGCATCCCAGGCCACCAGCGTCTCCCACACGTGGTAGTTGGTGAAATACCGGTGCTGGTTGTACGGCGGATCCAGGTACGACAGGTCGAAGTGCCCGAGCGACGGCGCCAGCGCCACCGCATCGCCCTGGATGGCGCGGCCGCCCCCCGCCAACAGCTCCGGCACCCGCAGCTCCAGGGGATTGAACGACCGCGGCGCCCACTGCTTCACGTACGCCATCTGCACGCCGGTCGTCGAGTCCACCCGGTCCGCCGCCTCGATGAGGCTCGTCAGCAGCATGGGGAACAGGGGTGACCCCGCATACCCCGAGTCGATGGCATCCCGCACGGCATCTATCCGAGCGGCGTTGTGCGGCTGGAAGAACCGGGCCTGACGGCTGAACTCCTCGGTGACGTAGCCCGGCTTGCCGGGGAGGCCGTTCAGGTGGGTGACGGCCGCCCTGAGCGCGCCCATGTCGGTGGCGGCGGCATCCGCCTCGATGTAGGTGCGGGCGAAGGCGTGGGCGTATCGAGCGCTGTCGACGGCGGTGACGTGCACGCCCTGCGCCTTGAAGGCCTGGGCGACTCGGGTGGTGCCGGTGAAGAGGTCGAGGGCGGTGCGGGCGCCCGAGGCCCGGCAGATCTCGGCCAGCACCGGGACGAGGCGGCGCTTGGACCCCAGGTACTTGATCACGGGGCGATCATGGGGCGGTCACGTGGCCCACCCTACGATGGGTCGTCATGGCCCCCGGGGACCATCCAGAGGCAGCGGCGGTCACCGAGGGGGCGTCCGGCTCCGCCGCGGATTCGCACTGGGTGCGCTGGCACGAGCCCTACGAGGACCCCTCGTCGCCGCTGTCCCTGCGCCTGCGGCTGGTCCAGTCGATGGTGCGTGACTTCCTCGATGCGGTGCCCTCCACCCATCCAAGGCCCATCCGGATGGTGAGCATGTGCGCCGGCCAGGGCCGTGACGTGATCGACGTGGTGTCGACCCATCGACGGGGCGCTCAGGTCTCGGCGCTGCTGGTCGAGCTCGATCCGGCTCTCGTCTCCTTCGCCCGTGACCGTGCGGCGGCGGCCGGGGTCGCCGAGCAGGTCCGGATCGTCGGGGGCGACGCGTCAGTCTGCCGGCGGTACGAGGACGGGGTGCCCGCCGACCTGGTGCTGGTGTGCGGCGTCTTCGGGAACATCAGTGGGAGCGACATCGCGCGCACCATCCAGGCACTGCCGGGGTTCTGCCGGATGGGGTCGGAGGTGATCTGGACCCGGCACCGGCGCCCACCGGACGCCACCCCCGCCATCCGGGCCGGCTTCGCAGCCGCCGGATTCGGGGAGGTCGCCTTCGAGGCACCCGACGGGTATGTCCTGGGGGTCGGCCGGCATCGCCTGGACGCGGAGCCGTCGCCGGGCGCCTTCGACCTAACGCTCAAGCTCTTCGACTTCGTCGGCGACGGCGGGCTGCCGGCGTGACGGGGGGTGACGACGAGCCGGCGGACCTGCTGAAGCCGCTCCCGGAGCCGCCGCCCAGGACCGGAGCCCCGCCCAGCGATCAGGCCCACCTCCGCCGCCGTCACCTCCGGTACCGCCGCCAACCCCGCCAGACGCGCCTGACCCGCCACCCCCTGCACCCCCTCGAGCTCCTCTCCATGGCGCTGCGGACGGGTCGGCTCGAGCCCGCCCGGGTGCTCGTACCCGCATTCGTGATCTTCGGCCTCGATGCATTCCAGAGCACCT
>JBEKVF010000357.1:0-3340 GCA_049514295.1 Acidimicrobiales bacterium | reverse complement strand
GGCGGGGTGGGTTTTTCTCAGAACTATCCACGAATCGGTTAATAGTTTTCAGAGAAGTCCCCCCCCAGACTGAGTCCCAGACTCAGCGCCCCGGCTCAGGCCCCGACCCAGCGCCGGCACCAACCGCCACCGCCCCCGCCGACTGCCACGGACCCGCCGCCACCACCAATCGGAACGGGTCAGCCGGCGAGCAGCCCCTCCTTCGTGAGGAGCTCCTCCTGGGCGTCGGCCTCCTTGCGCACCTTGCGGACGGCCAGCACCAGGTAGACGAGGGCGGCCACCCCCATGCCGAGGAAGACGCTGAAGTCCCCGCCGTAGTGGGCGGCATCCTGCGTGTGGTCGGTCACCTCGTTCATCCAGCGCGGGACACGGAAGTAGTAGGCCGGGTTCACGAAGAGCGCGGAGATGGCGGCGTACATGCCGACCACCTGGGCGATGATCGCCGGCCAGTGGATGCCGCCCTTGCGCCAGTACAGCGAAGTCCGCCCGGTCTTCTGCAGCTCGCTCGGCACGTAGCGGTAGCGCCGCAGGGCCCAGTCGACCAGGAAGATTGCGCTCCACGGCGCGATCCACACGATGACCAGGTCGACGAAGTCGGACAGGTACTCGGTGAAGGAGCCGCTGAAGATCGCCCACATGGTGATGCCGAGTGCGATCACGCAGTCGATGAGCACTGCCTGGTAGCGCTTCACCGGGGCCCCGATGGCCTGGAGGGTCACCCCCGAGGAGTACATGTCGAGGCTGTTGATGCCGAACAGTTGCACGACGGCGAAGAGCAGGAACACGACGACGAACCAGGTCGGGATGGCACTCTGGTGGGCGAAGGGGAGGAACCCGCCGGCGCCCGTCCCGATGTTGAGGACGAAGGTGCCCACGACGGCGCCGAGCGTCATGATCAGGATCTCGGGCACCGCGGTGCCGAGGAAGACCCAGCCGACGATGCCCTTCTTCGATGTGTTCGTCGGGCAGTAGCGGGTGTAGTCGTTGCCGTTCTCGACCCAACCCAATCCGCTCAGCGCGATGGTGAAGGCGAGCGCCTCGGTGAAGGCCTGCCAGTCACCGCTGCTCTTGACGACGTGCAGGTTGGCGTGGGGGATGGCGAAGCCGAGCAGGACGGCGAAGAGGACGACGAAGGGGATGATGAGCCAGCGCAGCGTCTTCACGATGGCGGCGTGGCCCAGGAAGGGCAGGATGCCCTGGATGAGCACGGCCGCGATGACGAGGATGACCTTGGCCGGGTCGCCGGGCAGGTAGCCCGCCTTGATCATGAGGACGAGGCCCGCCCCGACGATGAGGATCAGGCCCTCGACCTCGAAGCCGATCTGGGTGACCCAGTTGAAGAACGAGATGGGCCGCGACCCGTTGGGCCCGAAGGGGGCCCGGTTGATGGCGAAGACCGCCGTGCCGGTGTTCGGCCCCTGCAGCGAGCACAGCCCGAGCAGGAAGTAGGACAGGTTGCCCAGGACGATGACGAAGATCACCTGGGCGAACGTCAGCCCGAACGTCATCAGGATGGCGCCGTAAATGAAGTACTCGATCTGCACGCTTGCTCCGGCCCACATGCCGAAGATGTCCTTCGGGGTGGCCCAGCGCTCGCTCTCGGGGATGAAGTCGATCCCGTGCTGCTCGACGTGGAACACCTCGTCAGCCTCGGGGTCGTGAATGACCGCGAGATCCTCCGTGAAGTCCTCGGTGATCGACACCGCGCGCTACCTCCCTCGTTGTCGCCTCACGGCGGGGACGTGGACGCCCCGGCGGGGCGACCGTGGGATGGCCGGCTGCCCCCCGGCAGCCACCCTCGGTCTCGCGTCCACGCACTCCGCCCTGTCGGGTTCGGTACGCCTCCCTGGCGAGCGACCGAAGGTGTGCCGTCCGCAGCTTGCGTGCTGGCGGGCATCCCGGTCAAGTGTCTTCCGTGAAGTGCGTGTGAACCGGGTCGGGTAAACACGGGCCATGCACGGGGCGCTCATGGTCTGCGGCACCTCGTCCGACGCCGGCAAGTCCACCGTCACGACGGGGCTCTGTCGACTGCTGGCCCGCCGGGGTGTCGCGGTGGCCCCGTTCAAGGGCCAGAACATGTCGCTGAACGCCATGGTCACCGCGGACGGCGGCGAAATCGGCCGGGCCCAATGGGTGCAGGCGGTGGCCGCCGGTGCCGAGCCCGAGGTCGCGATGAACCCCGTGCTGCTCAAGCCCACCGGCGAGCGCTCGTCCCAGGTCGTCGTCATGGGGCGCCCGGCCGGCGTGCGGGAGGCGGCCGACTACCAGGCGTCCAAGCGGACGCTCGTTGGTGTGGTCGATGCCGCGCTCGCCTCGCTGCGTTCCCGCTTCGACGTCGTCGTCTGCGAGGGCGCCGGCAGTCCCGCCGAGATCAACCTGTTACGCGACGACATCGTGAACCTGGGCCTGGCCCGGCGGGCCGGGATCCCCGCCGTCCTGGTGGGGGACATCGAGCGGGGCGGCGTGTTCGCGCACCTCCTGGGCACGGTGGCGATCCTGCCCGACGAGCTCTCCTCGCTCGTCGGCGGCTTCGTCATCAACCGGTTCCGGGGCGACCCGGCGCTCCTGGGCGGGGCCGCGGCGGAGCTGGAGGACCGCTGCGGCGTCCCCACCCTCGGGGTCCTGCCCCACCTCGGGGACCTCGGGCTCGACGCCGAGGACTCGCTGGCCCTGGCGCAGCCCTCCGGGCTGCCGGCCGCGCCCCCCGCCGCCGGGCTCGACGTGGCGGCGATCCGACTGCCGCGCCTGTCCAACTTCACCGACCTCGACCCTCTCGTCGCCGAGCCGGGCGTGCGCGTCCGCTGGGTCAGCCAGCCGGGCGCGCTGGGCGATCCCGACCTGGTCGTCATCGGCGGGACCCGGTCCACGGTGGCCGACCTGCACTGGCTGCGCGACAGCGGGCTGGCCGGCGCGCTCGACGCCCTGCGCCGCGGGGCGTCACCCCCCGTGATCCTCGGGATCTGCGGCGGGTTCCAGATGATGGGGGAGCGCATGGACGACCCTGCCGGTGTCGAGACCGCCGAGCCGGCGTGTGCCGGGCTCGGCTGGTTGCCCGTCTCCACCGTGTTCGAGGAGGAGAAGCTCACCCGCCTGACCGGCGCCGCGGGGCCCGCTGGCGAGCGCGTGCGCGGCTACGAGATCCGCCACGGGCGCCTCTCGCCTGAGTCGGGCTTCCTCCCGTGGCTCACACCCGAGACCGCGGACGGCGAGGTCGGCGCGAGCGACGCCGCCGGGCAGGTCCTCGGCACGACGCTGCACGGGCTGTTCGAGGAGGACGCGTTCCGGGCCTGGTTCCTGGGCCACGTGGCAACGCGGCGCGGCGCCACTTGGCGATCGTCGG
>JBEKVF010000356.1:0-3343 GCA_049514295.1 Acidimicrobiales bacterium | reverse complement strand
GGCCCTGCACAGAACCTGGTCGGTTGGCGCAGGCTTCTTGGCATCCCGAATGGGCGATGTGACGGACACGATCGAAAGGAGCTGGACCTGCCGGTGCCGCTCTGCTGGCACACGGTCGGCGGGATCTCACTGGAGTCGCCAAATGTCGATGTACACCCAACTTCTCGAGGCCGCCTTCGGCCAGTACCCGTCCACCGGGTCAGGCGCGACCGGGCGCAACCCACTCGATGAGGTGCTCCGGTACCGCCGCGAGCTGGAGGGTCTGCCCAAGGGCGTGGATCCCGAAACGGTCCCCGTCGTGCTGGCGCTGCAGATCGGTTACGACGTCGCCCTGCTGGTACTGGCACGGATGGTCGGCATCGACTCCGACCCGAGCCACTTCGAACAACCCCACCAGGAGCGCGAGCGCCTCGAGATCGCGTTGCGCGCGCTCGGGATCAGCGTGGAGATGGCCGCCGGCGCCGAGGAGCCCGTCTCAGAGCACTCCTGATGGGCGAGACGGCCTCAGGTGCCGGTGGCGTCGGTGCGAGACTCCTGCGCCGAGCGCTCGTTGAGCCGGGCGGCGAACGTGGCGGCCTGGGTCCGGCGCTCCATGCCGAGCTTGGCGAGCAGGTTCGACACGTAGTTCTTCACCGTCTTTTCGGCCAGGAACATGGTCTCGGCGATCTGGCGGTTCGTGTACCCCTCCGCGATAAGGTCGAGGATCCGCCGCTCCTGCGGGGTGAGGCTGGCGATGCGCGGGTCGACCTTGGGCCCGTCGCGCAGGCGCTCGAGGACCCGCTCGGTCAACGCGGGGTCGAGCAGCGACTGCCCCGCCCCGGCGCGTCGGATGGTGTCGAGGAGGTCGAGGCTGCCCACCTGCTTGAGCACGTAGCCGGCCGCCCCCGCCATGATGGAGGCGATGAGCGCCTCGTCGTCGGCGTACGACGTGAGCATGACGCACGCGATCTCCGGGGAATTCGACCTGATCTCCCGACAGACCTCGACCCCGCTCCCGTCGGGCAACCGCACGTCGAGGATGGCCACGTCGGGCTTGGTGGGCGGAATCCGGGCCAGGGCTTCCGCCACCGTGCCCGCCTCGCCGACCACCTCGATATCGTCGCTCGCCTCGAGGAGCGCGCGGAGGCCCGTCCTGACCACCTCATGGTCGTCGAGGAGGAACACGCCCAGACTCACGGCTTCATACTCCCATCTCGGACAGGATCCCTGCTACTCACCACGAACTGCGCTGCTCGGAGCGTGGGTAAGCTCAATTCGGTGCCGTTCCGTGCGATCGAAGATCCGACCAAGCTCCGGCGGGTGCTCGAGGCCACGCTGCTGATCGAGTCGAACCTCGAGCTGCCCGAGGTGCTGCGCCACGTGGTCGAAGAGGCACGATCCATGACCGGGGCACGCTATGGGGCGCTCGGCGTCCTCGACGAGGACAAGCAGGCTCTGTCGGACTTCATCACGGTGGGCCTCTCCGAGGAGCAGGAGACGGACATCGGTCCCCGCCCGACGGGCCGGGGCGTCCTCGGGTTGCTCATCGCCGACCCGCAGCCGTTGCGCATCCCGGAGATCGGCAACCATCCCGACAGCTACGGCTTCCCGGCTGACCACCCGCCCATGACGTCCTTTCTAGGTGTGCCCATCAAGGTGCGCGACGAGGTCTACGGGAACCTCTACCTGGCCGACAAGGTCGGGTGGTCGGAGTTCACCCACGACGACGAGGCGCTGGTCGGGGCCCTCTCGCTGGCGGCCGGCATCGCGATCGAGAACGCACGGCTCCATGACCGGGTGCGCCGGTCGGCTGTCTACGAGGACCGGGACCGAATGGCGAGGGACCTCCACGACACGGTCATCCAACGGCTCTTCGCGCTGGGACTGACCCTGCAGGGCATGGCGGCCCGCTTGCCCGCCGCCACGGCAAACCAGCTCGGAGGTGCGGTGGCGGAGATCGACCGGGTCATCGCACAGGTGCGCTCCACCATTTACGAGCTCGGGATGGGCGACGACAGCCGGGGCATCCGCGATGACATCACCAACCTGACGCGCGAGCTGCAGCCCGTCGTCGGCTGCGAGGTCGACGTGATGTTCGAGGGCCCGCTCGACGCCACCATCAACGAGCAGGTCCTGGAGCACCTGCTGGCGACGATCCGGGAGGCCCTCACCAACGTCGGCAAGCACGCTCACGCGACGCGCGCGTCGGTCAGCGTGCTGGCGGACGGCACGTCGTGTCGCCTGACGATCACCGACGACGGCGTCGGGATCACCGGTGAGCCGTCGGGAAGCGGCGGCCTCGGGCTCCCGAACCTGCGGCGGCGGGCGGAGAAGCTCCACGGGACCCTCGCCGTCGACGACGTCCCGGGCGGTGGAACGCAGCTCACGTGGACGGTACCGCTCGGCACCTAGCCGAAAGCGGCCGGCCCTACACCCATGCAGGAGGAGAGACAGCAATGACACCCGAACAGGCGCCCGGAACGGGCAGGATCGTCGTCGGCATCGACGGGTCCCCGTCCTCGCTCGACGCCCTGTCGTGGGCCGCCCGCCAGGCCGACCTGACGGCGAGCACGCTGGAGATCGTGATGACGTGGGAATGGCCGTCCAGCTACGGCTGGGCAGCGCCCGTCCCCTCCGACTTCGACCCCGAGGAGGACGTCTGCAAAGCGCTCGACTCCGCCGTCGCGAGGGTGCACGGCGAGCACCCGAACATCGTCATCGACCCCCGCGTGGTCAGCGGGCACCCGGCGCCGATCCTCGTCGAGGCCTCCAAGGGCGCGGACCTTCTGGTCATCGGGAGCCGGGGGCACGGGGAGTTCGTCGGGATGCTGATCGGCTCGGTCAGCGAGTACTGCGCCACGAACGCGCACTGCCCGGTCCTCGTCCACCGGGCGACGTCGTAGGACATGCCGGGCGCAGAGCGCCGGATCGTCGTCGGGGTGGACGGGTCACCGCCCTCCGAGCGCGCGCTGGACTGGGCCGTCGCCGAGGCGCAGCGCACCGGGGCCGCCCTGCACCTCGTCAGCGCCTGGATGTTCCCCATGGCGCTCGGCTACGCCTTCACCACCACGGTGCACGAGGTGCAACAGAGCGCTCGGGACGTGATCGACCGCGCCGTGGCCCATGTCGGAGAGGTGGCCGGTGACGTCACCGTGACCGGCGAGACCTCCGAGCAGTTGCCCGGACCCGCGCTGATCGCGGCCGCCAAGGGCGCCGATCTGCTGGTCGTGGGCTCACGGGGCCTCGGTGGGTTCGAGGGGCTCCTCATAGGGTCGGTGAGCCAGTACTGCACCCGCCACGCCACCTGCTCCGTCGTCGTGGTGCGCTGACCGACCCTCAGGGTCCGCGGTACGACGACGGCACG
>JBEKVF010000355.1:0-3345 GCA_049514295.1 Acidimicrobiales bacterium | reverse complement strand
GTGCCTACAGGCTGCCGCTCGCACGGGAGGTCACCGTATTCGAGGTCGACCACCCCGCCACGCAACGTGCCAAGCGAGCGCGACTCGGTGTGTCGGGCACCTCGGTCGCCCACGTTCGCTTCGTGGGCGTCGACTTCGAGCTCGAAAACATCGCTGATCGGCTCGCCGACGCCGGGTTCGACGAGCGGGCTCGGTCGATCCTGGTGTGGGAGGGCGTAATCTCCTATCTGAGCGAGTCGGCCGTTGACGACAACTTTGAGCTCCTCTCAAGGATCTGCTCGGTGGGCAGTCGGTTGATCTTCACGTACGTCGACGGCCGCGCCCTCGACGGTTCCGTCGAGTTCGAGGAAGCAAGACGCTGGAAGGGTTGGGTCCGGCTCAATGGTGAACCGTTCGTCTTCGGTTTCCACCCCGACCGGCTGGAGTCCTACCTCGCCGAACGCGGCTTCCGCCTCGACTCCGATCGCTCGACGGCCGAGGTCGCCCGCGATTACAGGAGAGAGCTCGGACGCATCGAACAGGGTTCTGATCTCTACCGGGTGGCCGAAGTCACCAGGGCGAACCAATGCCCAGGGTGACCGACGCTCATCGCGAATCTCGGCGCCGCCAGATCCTCGATGCGTCGGTTGAGTGCTTCGCCCGTGAGGGATTCCATCGCTCTTCGATGGCGCAGATCATCGCCGAGGCGGGGGTGAGCGCTGGAACGATCTACCTTTACTTCACCAGCAAAGAGGAGATCGTCGAGGCGATCGCCGAGGAACGCCACGCTCTGGAGTCCGCGTTGGCATCGGCGGCGCTTGCCAACCCGGACACCGCTCAGGCCCTCCACGACTTGGCCGCAGGCTACCTCGACTGGCTCTCCGATCCGCTCGAGCAGAAGCGCCGGCGCGTGACCGTGCAGGTGTGGGCCGAAGCCCTCCGCAGCGAGCGGGTGGCGTCCATCGTTCGGGACGGGGTCGGCCAGCGCCACCAGGTCGCCGACTTCGTGCGGGAGCGCCAACAGCGGGGGGAACTCATCCCGAGCGTCGATGCTGATGCGCTCTCCCGGGCCATGCTCTCGCTCATCCTCGGGTTCGTCCTCCAGCAGGCATGGGACCCCACGTTGGACGTCGCCGGCTACCGCACGGTGCTCGACGCCATGATCGATCAGTTTCTCCTCGTCGATCGGGGCAACAGTTCACCCGACCGGCGTCGTCAACCGAGTCACCCGGCCCAGAGGCGGAAAGAGGCCATCTGAGGAGAGGGTTCGGCTCCCCACTCGGGCATGCGGATCGGGCCGATCTGAATCCCGGTTGGGGCAGTGCTTGCGTAACAAACAGCAACTTACGTTCGGGCCAGCGCCATCGACCCTGCCATGTTGGCGCCGTGGGATCGATGCCACTTGGCGTAGATCCGCCCAATCCCGTACCAGGCGGCACTGTAGGTGCCGACGAAGAATCCCACCGGCCAGTTCATCTCGTAGGAGCTGGCGAGCGCCGCCCACACGGTGAGCAGCGCGATGGCGACCGATCCGGCCATTGCGAGGCCTGGCCTGTCACTGAAACAGCGCGCCGCTGCGGGAGGTCCGATCATCAGGGTGAAGATCAAGAGGGCGCCGACCACCGGCACGGTCATCGTGGTGGCGCAGGCCAGGACCACCAGGAACGCCATCTCTGTGCGATGCGGCTGAATGCCCCTGGCCGCTGCGATCTCGGGGGCGATCGAGGTGAGCATCAGGCGCCGATAGAGAGCTCCGACGGTGAGAACGCAGACCAGGCCAAGCACGGCCAGCGGCAGGATCTTGCTCGAGCTGACGCCGAGGATCTCGCCGAAGAGGAGCGAGAAGATCTGAGGCTCGTACTCGGTACTCTGGCTCAAGAACGCGGCGCCGAGCGCCAGCATCATGACCAGGGCAAGAGCCGTCACCACGTCGGCCCTGCCCCGCCGGCTGAGCGACCCAATGCCGAGGGCGGCAAGGAGGGAGAAGACGCCCAGGCCGATGAGGGGGTTGATGCCGACGAGATTGGCGCCGGCGGCTCCGGCGAAGGCGCCATTGGGGATGGCATGGGCTGGGAAGGCCGAGCCCCGGAGTACGACGAAGAAGCCGACGACCCCGGCGACGATCGCCACGATGGTGCCGACCTCCCAGGCGTTGGTCATGAAGCCGGAGAACATCAGACCGCCGCACCCACCGGCGTTGCGTCCTTGTCGCTGGGCGGGACCGCACCGAGTGGTGGCCCGCCTCCGTCGCGGCGGCCGGCGAGCCGGCGGACGACGGAGAGACGAGAAGCAAGGTAGAGGAGAAACACGATGGCCACGATGAAAAAGCTGACGGGGAGGCCCTGGCTCGACGGGTCCCAGTAATCACTGTCGTAGGCGAAGAGGATGCCGAGCCACGTCGTCGAGATCCCGAGGACGCAGGCGACCACCATCGCGGTGCGCAGGCTCCGGGTGAGGCGCAGGGCGGTGGCTGCGGGCCCGATGAGCAGCGCCGTCGAGAGGATCGACCCGATGGCGATGGACGACAGGCCGACCGAGACGGCCAGAGCGAGCATGAACAGCAGGCCGACAATGCGCAGGCTGATACCCCGGGCCGAAGCGAGCTCCGCGCTCACTGAGCTCAAGAACAGTGGTCGGTAGATCACACCCACCACGAGCAACGTGGCCGCGCTGAGGACGACCACCGTGGGAACGGTGGACGGGTCAATAGTGAAGATCGACCCGAACAGGATCTGCTGGGTCGCTCCGGTCGTCGCGCTCCTGGTCGCATCGAGATAGAGGAAAAGCGCAGAGAGACCCGTCGCCGCCCCCAGCACGATCCCCGTTGCCACGTCCCGGCTCCGCGCCCGCTCGACGCCGATCAGCTCCATCGCACCACCACCGACGATCCCGCCGCCGATGAAACCCGTGAGAGGGCTGAGTCCCAGAAGGAAGGCGCCAGAACCTCCCGTGGTGGCGACGTCGGTCAGCGCATGGCCGGCGAAGGACTGGCTCCTGACCACCGTGAAGACGCCGACGATCGCCGAGACGACCGCTGCGACCGCCCCGATGACCGCCGCGGTCTGTACTGGCTGGCTGGAGAAGAAACCAGGCTCGAAGAAGATGCGCACGCGGGCTTAGGCGACGGTCAAGGGAGGGTGATCGGGGATGTCGCTGACCTCGGCGCCGGGCTCGGCCACCACCAGCACGCGGCCGTGCAGCTTGAGCACGTCGACGTGGTGTCCGTAGAGCTTGCTGAGGACCTCGGAGCGCACGACCTCGTCGGTGGTCCCGCTCGCCGCCCTTCCCTGCGTGACGTAGACGATCCGATCCATGACCGGCAGAAGGGCGTTCATCTCGTGCGCAGACAGGAGGATCGCCACCTCG
>JBEKVF010000354.1:0-3359 GCA_049514295.1 Acidimicrobiales bacterium | reverse complement strand
GGGGAAGACGGCCAGGGTCGAGCCCACGACGAGCAGCAGGTCGCAGGTCGCCGCCGCCTCCTCCGCCCGGAAGAGGTCCTCGGGGACCAGGTTCTGGCCGAAGCTGATGGTGGCCGACTTGAGGATGCCGCCGCACGCCGCGCCGTCCACCAATGTGACCGTGCAGGCCGGGTCGTCCACGCCGGCACGCACCCGCTCGTGCACCGGCTCGGTGGGTTGGCGGTCGCCGCAGGTCAGGCACACCACCTCGAGCGCCGTGCCGTGGATCTCGACGACCCGCTCCGGGTCGGTGCCGGCCTTCTGGTGCAGCCCGTCGATGTTCTGCGTCACGAGCGTGTCGAGCCGGCCGCTGCGCTCCAGGCCCACCAGCGCGCGGTGCCCCGCGTTGGGCTCCGACGACCACATGGGCGAGGTGAGCCGGTTCTGCCACGCCCGCCGCCGTAGCTCGGGGTCCGCCACGTACGCCTGCAGCGTGGCCGCCTTCTCGGCCTCCGGGTTCTTGGTCCAGACCCCCCGGGGCCCGCGGAAGTCGGGGATCCCCGAGTCCGTCGAGATACCGGCCCCGGTCAGCACGACGACCCGGCGCGCCCGCTCGACCAGGGCCCGGGCGTGTGCCACCTCCTCCATGGCGGCCATGGTGCCATGAGGCCCGGGCGTACGCTGCCCCGGTGCCCACCAGGGATGCCGCCACCGTCGAGCTGCTCCACGCAGCCGACGCCGAGGACCGCCAGCGCCGTGCCGCCGGGGCGTTGCTGACCCGTGGCCTGACGAGGGGCGACCGGGTCGCCTTCGCGCTCGGCTCGTCCGCCGACCTCATATGTGCGGTGCTCGGGGCGGCACGGGTCGGCCTCATCCCGGTCCTGCTCAACGCGACGCTGACCCCCGCCGAGCGCGACCTCCTGGCCGACGACGCGCAGCCCACCCTCCGCATCTTCGATCCGGCTGACCTGGCCCGGCTCACCGACGGCCCGCCCACCGACCTCGCCCCGTACCCGCTCACCCGCCCCATGCACTACACGTCGGGCACGACGGGCCGGCCCAAGGGCGTGACCACCGGCATCTGGGACGAGGCGACGGCCCGCACCGTCTTCGAGGACGAGGCGTCGGTGTGGCACTTCGACCGGGACGACCTGCACATGGTGTGCTCGCCGATGTACCACACGGTCTCCATCCGCTTCTCGACGGGCACGCTCCTCTCGGGCGGGTCGCTCGCCATCCTGAGCCGCTTCGACGCCCCCATCGCGCTCGACGTCATACGACGTCACCGCCCGACCACCACCTTCCTCGTGCCGACCCACCTCCAGCGCATCCTCCAGTGCCCCGGCCTCGGGGTCGATGAGACCTTCGACTCGCTCCGCCTCCTCGTCCACGCCGGCGCGCCCTGCCCCGAGTCGGTCAAGCAGGCGACCATGGACCGCGTCCGCCGGGGCGGCGTCTGGGAGTTCTACGGCTCGACGGAGGCCCAGTTCACGGTGTGCCCTCCCGAGGACTGGCTGGAGCGCCCCGGCACGGTCGGCCGGGCCCGGACCGGGCGCCGGCTGTTCATCGAGCCGGCCGACGACGCCGACGACCTCGTCGACGACCCGTCCGGCAGCGGGACCATCTGGTGCGACATGCCCGACTTCGCCCGCTTCAGCTACTGGGGCAACGAAGAGGCCTCGCAGAAGGCCTGGCGCGGCTCGGCGTGCACGATCGGCGACCTGGGCCGCCTCGATCCGGACGGCTACCTCTACCTGACGGGCCGGCGCCACGACCTCATCATCAGCGGCGGCGTGAACGTGTACCCCGCCGAGGTCGAGAACGTGCTGGCCGCGGTGGACGGCGTGACCGAGGTGGCCGTCTTCGGGCTGCCCGACGAGCAGTGGGGACAGCGTGTCTGCGTGGCCTATGTCGCCGACGGGGCCGCTGCCCCCGCCGCCGAGGACGCGTTGCGGGCCGCCGCCTCGGACCACCTCGCCCCGTACAAGCGGCCCAAGACTTACATCGCCGCCCGAGACCTGCCCCACACCGCCACCGGCAAGCTCATGCGCCGCGCCGTGCCCGATTACCTGGGGCTGGGTAGCGGGTAAGACTGACGCCATGGCCTTCGCGACGATCAACCCAGCCACCGGCAAGACGGAGAAGGAGTTCCCGTCCCACACCCCCGAGGAGGTGGAGGCGCTGCTCCAGCGCGCCGTGGCCGCGTTCGCAGAGTACAAGACGACGACCTACGCCGAGCGGGCCCGCCACCTGCTCACGGCCGCCGAGCTGCTCGAGGGCGAGGTGCCCGACATCGCGCGCATCCTGACGACCGAGATGGGCAAGACGTTCGCCGCGGCGAAGGCCGAGGTGTCCAAGAGCGCGGTCGGGCTGCGCTGGTTCGCCGACAACGCCGAGCGACTGCTTGCCGACGAGCCCATCAAGACGTCGGCCACGCGGTCCTACGTGCACTACCAGCCGCTCGGCCCCGTGCTGGCGGTGATGCCGTGGAACTTCCCCATGTGGCAGGTGATCCGCTTCGCCGCCCCCGCGTTGATGGTGGGCAACGTCGGCCTGCTCAAGCACGCGTCGAACGTGCCCCAGACGGCGCTGGCCATAGAGGACCTGTTCCGCCGAGCCGGCCTTCCCGACGGCGTGTTCACCAACCTCTTCGTCGAGTCCAAGGACATCGCGGACCTCATCGCCGACACCCGGATCGCGGCGGTCACACTCACGGGGAGCGAGCGGGCCGGCATGTCGGTCGGGTCGGCCGCCGGAGGGGCCCTCAAGAAGAGCGTGCTCGAGCTCGGCGGCTCGGACCCCTTCATCGTGTGCCCCTCGGCCGACCTCGATGCCTGCGTGCGCACCGCCGTCACCGCCCGCGTGCAGAACAACGGGCAGTCGTGCATCGCAGCCAAGCGGTTCATCGTGGTCGGTGATGTAGCCGACGAGTTCCTGGCCCGCTTCACCGCGGCCATGGACGCGCTGGTCGTCGGCGACCCCTTCGACCCGGCGACCAACGTGGGGCCGATCGTCAGCGAGGCCCAGCGCGACGAGCTGGTGGGCCAGGTCGAGGAGGCGCGCCGCCAGGGCGCCACCGTCCACGCCGGCGCGAAGGTGCCCGATTCCGACGGCTGGTACCTCGCCCCGACCGTGCTCTCGGGGGTGACCACAGACATGGCGGTCGCCCGGGAGGAGATCTTCGGTCCCGTGGCCATGGTGCTGGCGGTGCCCGACCTCGATGCCGCGATCGACGCAGCCAACGCCACTCCCTTCGGCCTCGGCTCGAGCGTGTGGACCGACGACGACGACGAGATCGCCCACTGCGTCGAGGGGATCGAGGCGGGGGCCGTGTTCGTCAACGCCATGGTGGCCTCCGCGCCCGAACTGCCCTTCGGCGG
>JBEKVF010000353.1:0-3383 GCA_049514295.1 Acidimicrobiales bacterium | reverse complement strand
TCCGCACAGTGGTGCTTGACCGCCTGGAAGGTCCCGATCGTCCGCCCGAACTGCACCCGCTCCTTGGCGTAGCCCACGGCGGCGTCCGTGCAGGCCGCCATGACACCCACCGCCTCGGCCGCACCGAGCGTGCGGGCCAGCGAGCGGGAGCGGCGCGCGGCGCCCACGAGCACGTCGGCGTGACGGACCCGCGTCGATGACACCGTCACCGCCGCCGAGCGTCGCGAAGGGTCGAGGTCCTTCGTGCCACCGAGCGTCACCCCGTCGGCGCGCCGCTGCACCACCACCACGTCGTCACCGGCCCGGAGCAGCAGCAGGTCCGCCCCGGCGCCACCGAGGACGATCCCGCCGTCGCCGTCGAGGAGACCGCTCGTCAGGGTCAGGGAGCCTCCGAGCCCGACGGCGGCCACCACGCTGCCGTCGGCGAGGCTCGGCAGGAAGAAGGCGCGCTGCTCGGCGGTGCCGCACTGCGCGATCACCGCCGAGGCGAGCACCGTCGGCAGGAACGGGCCCGGGGCCACCTGGCGCCCGAGCTCGTCGAGCACGACGACGAGCTCGCCCAGCCCGGCGCCGGCGCCACCGTGCTCCTCCGGCAGGTGGACCCCGAGCCAACCCAGCTCGGCCATCTCCTTCCAGAAGGTCGGCCGCGGCTCGTCGTCAGCCTCGAGCAGCGCACGGTTGGCCGCCATCGAGCCGTGTGCCGCGAGCACACTACGGATCGTGGCTCCCAGGTCCTGGTGCTCGTCGGTGATGGCGATCGGCATTCCCTGCCCCCTTGTGCGTTGCCCAGCCCGGCCGGCAGCCCGCGCCGCCCGGCCGCACGACACTACTGAACACCGGTGCGCCATCCCCAAGTCGGGGCGATACGATGTTGCCGTGAGGTAGAGCCCGACGTGACCAGCGGCCACAACACGCCGCAGCCTTTGCCACCCCACGTCCCCGGAGTTCTCTCATGCCCTCTCTCACCGCCGCACCACCGGCGACGCTCGTCGCCCATCACCTCCGACACGAGCGCGGTGGCCAGACCGTCCTCGACGACGTATCGCTCACGGTCGACCCGGCCACCTGCCTGGGCGTGGTCGGCCCCAACGGTGTCGGCAAGTCGACCCTCCTGCAGATCCTGGCCGGCCTCCTCGAGCCCGTCGCCGGCAAGGTCAGGCTCGATCCCCCCACCGCGACGGTGGGCTACCTGAGCCAGGAGCACGCGCCAGCGGGCGCCGAGACCGTGCGGGCCGCCCTGTACCGCCGCACCGGCGCCGCCGGCGCTGAGGCCGACCTTTCCGCTGCCGCGGTCGCGCTCGGGGCGGGCGAGGCGCAGGCCGACGACCGCTACGCCGCGGCTCTCGCCCGCTACGAGTCGATCTCCGCCGGCGACTTCGAGGCGCGACTCGTCACCACGCTCGGGCAGGTGGGCCTTACTGCGCCACAGGCCGAACAGCCCATCGCCGCGCTGTCGGGCGGGCAGGGGGCGCGCGTGGCCCTGGCCACCATCCTTCTCGCGCGCTTCGACATCACGCTGCTCGACGAACCGACGAACGACCTCGACTTCGACGGCCTGACCCGGCTGGAGGAGATCGTGGCCCGCCGCAGCGGCGGCATGGTGATCGTGTCCCACGACCGCGCCTTCCTCGACCGCACCGTCACCGACGTGCTCGAGCTGGACGAGCACACCCTCACCGGGCGCATGTACGGCGGCGGCTGGGCGGGCTACCAGGCCGAGCGCGAGTCGGACCGGGTGCATGCGGACGAGGCGTATGCGGTCTACGAGGCCCAGCGTGCCGAGCTGCGCCGGCGGGCCCAGCGCGAGCGGCAGTGGGCGACGTCCGGTGTGGCCCGCGAGCGGAAGCAGCCCCGCGACAACGACAAAGCACAGCGGGACTTCCGGATCAACCGGACGGAGCGCCTGGCGTCGAGGGCGCGTCGCACCGAGCGGGCGCTCGAGTCGCTCGAGGTGGTCGAGAAGCCGTGGGAGGGCTGGGACCTGCGCTTCACGATCAGCGAGGCCACCCGGTCGGGTGCCGTCGTCGTGCGCCTCGCCGACGCCGTCATCGAGCGGGGCGACTTCAGCCTCGGGCCGTTCACGCTGGACATCGCCTGGGCGGACCGGATCGCGCTCGTCGGCCCCAACGGGTCGGGCAAGACCACGCTCGTCGAGGCCATCCTGGGCCGGCTCCCGCTGGCCGCGGGGACGCGGCGCATGGGCCCGAGCGTGGTGGTGGGCGAGCTGGCCCAGGACCGGCGGGTCCTGCAGGACGCGTCGAGCCTGGCGGACGCATTCGTGGCCGCCACCGGGCTCCCCCGCGACCGTACCCGGTCGCAGTTGGCCAAGTTCGGGCTGGGCGCCGACGCCGTGCTGCGTCCGCCTTCCTCGCTCTCACCGGGAGAGCGCACCCGCGCCGAGCTGGCCGCGTTCGCCGCGAGGGGGGTCAACTTCCTCGTGCTCGACGAGCCGACGAACCACCTCGATCTGCCGGCCATCGAGCAGCTGGAGTCGGCGCTGGACGGCTACCGGGGCACGCTGCTGCTGGTCTCGCACGACCGCCGACTGCTCGAGTCGGTGCCGCTGACACGGCGGGTGGAGCTGCCCGCTGCCCATGCCGGGAACTGAGCGCGCCGTCACGGGGTATCCTGACCCCGGAAGAGCGGGTCGGATGCAGGAGGGCCCTCATATGCGTGCTCGGCGTCACGGCCTCGCTGTTGACCGCGCCCCGACGGTGCGATGAGCAGCGCCCCAGCGGCGAGCAGGGACACGACACCCGGCGCTCGAACGCCGTCGCCGCCCGACTTCCGGGCGCTCTTCGAGTCCGCCCCCGGCCTCTACCTCGTCCTCGACCCCGACCTCGTCATCGTCGCGGCCAGTGACGCGTACCTGAAGGCCACCAGGACCGAGCGGGACGAGGTCGTCGGACGGGGCGTCTTCGACGTGCTCCCCGACAACCCCGATGACCCGGCCACCGAGGGCGTGCGCAACCTGAGAGCCTCGCTCGCCCGTGTGCTGCGTGATCAGGCGGGCGACGCCATGTCCGTCCAGAAGTACGACATCCAGCGCCCCGATTCGGAGGGCGGCGGCTTCGAGGAGCGCTTCTGGAGCCCGTACAACGCCCCGGTCCTCGGGCCCGACGGCTCGGTGACCTACGTCATCCACCAGGTCCAGGACGTCACAGACCTTGTCCTCCTCAGGCGCCGCGCCGAGTCGCAGACGGAGAGCCTCCGCATCGACGAGATGGAAGCCGAGGTCGTCCGGCGCGCCCGCGAGGTGGCCGACTCTGGCCGCCGGCTGAAGGAGGCCAACGAGGAGCTGACCGTCCTCTACGCGCGGTTGCGGGAGCTCGACCGCATCAAGACGCAGTTCTTCGCCAATGTGAGCCACGAGCTGCGCACAC
>JBEKVF010000352.1:0-3384 GCA_049514295.1 Acidimicrobiales bacterium | reverse complement strand
CGTTACGGTGCATTTGAGCCCTCCTGGCTTTGTGGGTGTGTCAACAGCTCCACATTGCCTTGAGGGCTCACCTCATCAGCGGATTCTTCGCGTCAACAAGGTCTATGGGTAGAACACCTAGGCCGTGCTCGCCGTGCCCGAGCTCGAGACGGAATTGGAGATCCTGCGGGCCCATGCGGCGACCAGCTGCAACAACCCCAGGTACACCGCCAGCACGATGAGGATGATCAGGAGGCTCCACCCCGTGAGGTTGCCGCCGAACACGAGGAACAGCGCCGCAACGACCACACCGAGGATGCGCAGGCCGTTGAGGTGCTCCAGGATCCACCCGCCGGTCCGACGAGTGCGGTCCGAACCGGCGGCGGCCCGCCCGGCGCCGCTCGAGAGCTCGTGAGCCTGCGTGGCCACCCAGCGGCCGCCCTTGGCGCAGGTCGAGCGGATCCATACGGCGTAGCGGGCCGGCCCGGCCAGCCAGGATCCCAGGGCGACGAGGACCGAGAAAAGAAGCATCCAGCGCAGGTCGCTCTTGAGGAATCGCAGCACGGTGTCCCACACCGAGGCCGCGACCTGCCGGTTGAAGGTGTGCCCGGCCTGGTTGATGAACGTGACGCGCCCCAGCGAGAGGCCGGCCAGCAGCAGCATGGTCACCAGGGCCACACCGATGGCTACCCGCAGCAGGGTCTTGCGATGATCGACCGCGATGATGATGCCCAGGGCCGCGAGCACCAGGGCGATCACGGGCATGGCCCACTTGAGCGTGACGATCACGTTGAAGAGCGCGGTGAACTGGGACACCTGCGACTTCGACACGACGGTGACGCCCAGGGAGTTGCCCTTGGCCAGTACCGACTTGAGCGGATTGAACAGGGTGACGCCCTTCGCATTGGCCTCGTTGATCAGGTTGTTGATCGCGGGGGTCACGTTGACGACAATCCCGCCGCCCTTCTCGAGCTTCTGGGTCAGCTTCGACTGTTTGCCCGTGAGGACATCCACCACGGCGTCGTGGGTATGGCGGTTCAGAAAGTCCCACAGCTGTCCGAATTTGGGGCTCTCGAAGACCTTGAGCGCGAGCCCGTACACATAGTTGTGGACCTGGCTGACGATCGGCGCGACGATCGGCTTCGCCTTCGGCGGCAGCGCCGCCGTCACCTTGTTCTGGACGATGTGTGTCGAGAAGAGCTCGTCGGTCGCCTTCTGCGCCAGGTGGTCCACGATGACCTGGTTCCGCGCCAGCGGCGCCATGGTGGCGACGTACTGGTCCGTGTTGGTGACCGTGCGGATCGCCCAGACCGAGATCACCGAGACGGGGATCAGGAGCGATGCCAGCACGACCAGCACCCATGCGGTGATCCCTCTCGTCCGGCGCGCCCGGGGCGCCTTCTTGAGATTCCCCTGTGCCGTACCCTCGGTCACGGGTGTGCCCGCGACGGTGCCTTCAGGCATCTCCTCGGAGTCCATGTCGCTCACTTCCCCACTCTCATCCCCCAATGCCTAGTGCCAAACGGCCCTAGTGCGCACGGATAACCTCTTGCTACGACTACGAGGATAGAGAGGGCCGGGGGTATGGAGGGCAGGTTGCGGATCATCGCGGTGAGCGCCCTGGCGGCGTTCTTCGCCCCGCTGGTGTTCGTGAGCATCATCGTCCTGCGCAAGGTCGAGCGCCGGTTCAGCTTCCACGCCCGCGTCTGGAGCAAGCGCCTCCAGCACGAGATCGCCCGCTGGAGCTAGGAGCCGGTCCCGGGCGCGGGTCCGGGATCCCCTGCGACCTACGCTGACCGGGTGCTGACCGGCTTCGCGCACACGGCCATCTGCGTCCCCGACGTGGAGGCGGCGGTCCGCTGGTACTCCGACGTCCTCGGGCTCCGGGTGCTGTCACCCCCCTACCGCATGGAGGGCCCCCAGATTCAGCACGACATGGGCGAGCTCGTGCCTTCACCGGTCGTCGTCACCGCCGCCATCGTGGGCTTCGGAAAGGACGACCGCGTCATCGAGCTGATCGAGTACCCGGCGGCAGACGTCGAGCCCGCCGGGCCCGGCCGGCCCTCCGTCACGAGGGTCGGCATCACGCACATCGGGATCCTCTGCGATGACCTACGCGCCACACGGGAGGATCTCGAGACGCGGGGCGTCGAGCTCCTGACGGCTGGGATCGCCGACGTGGCCGGGCTCAAGACGACGTGGTGCCGCGACCCGTGGGGAACGGTCATCATCCTCCTCGAGAAGAGCGAGGGCGACCGTCCCTACTGGGGCCAGCTGCTGCCCTGAGGGGTCGTCAGGGCCCAGCCGGATGTGCCCGGAGGAGGTCCAATCGGACGTTTGCGGCTCGGTGGCGCCTTGCCCCGGAACGGCTCTCGGGCGAGCGTTCCGGAGGATCCAAGTGACGTGAACCGCAGAAAACGGCGAAAGAGGCCCGAAAGATGTGCATCACAGGGTGTGCTTCGGCCACAATGGGCGCCATGAACAAGAGAGAACTAGCAAAAGCTGTCGCAGTCCAGGCCGATGTCGAGTTGAAGACCGTCATCTCCGTCCTCGATAGTTTCACCGAGGTGGTGACCGCGGTCGTGGCCAAGGGTGTGGAGCCGGTCTCGATCCCCGGCTTCGCCAAATTCGTCAAGGTCGATCGTCCGGCGCGCATGGGCCGGAACCCGGCGACGGGCGAGGCCATCCGGATCAAGGCCTCCAAGAAGGCCCGCATCACGCCGGTGAAGGCGTTCAAGGACGCCGTGCTGGCCCCCGCCAAGGCACCCAAGCTCGTCAAGGGCGCCTACCCGACGACCGACGCGGCCGTTGCAGCCGCCGGCAAGTCGGCTGCACCCGTGGCCGCCAAGGCGCCCGCCAAGAAGGTCACCGCGGCTCGCAAGGCCCCGGCCAAGAAGGCTCCGGCCAAGAAGGCTCCGGCCAAGAAGGCTCCGGCCAAGCGGGCCGCGGCGGCGCGCAAGGCGCCCGCCAAGCGGGCCACCACTCGCAAGGCCCCGGCCAAGCGGACAGCAAAGAGGTAGCGCGGTCGGCCCGGTCCCGGGAACGGGACCGGGCGACACGCCTCGGGTCGCATGGGCGAGCCGAGTCACGACGAGAGCCAGGCGACGGACGCCCCCTGGGTTGAGCCGCTCGCCGACAGACCTCTCTCCTCACCGGATCCCGAGCGGCTGTCGCCGGACGATCCGGCGTACCGACAGATCCTCCGGGCGCACGACGAGGCACTGCACGCCGGTGCCGACACCTATGTCGACCCGAGCTCGGGACTGATGGTGTTGACGGCCGGGTACCTCGCCCGGCGTGGCTCCTGCTGCGGAGCCGGATGCAGGCACTGCCCGTACGTCACCTGAGTCACGGCATGACAGGCATGCCTCCTATGCTCCATGCGGCACTCGGCGCACACGGAAC
>JBEKVF010000351.1:0-3399 GCA_049514295.1 Acidimicrobiales bacterium | reverse complement strand
GGAGGCAGGGCCAGCGAGCGCTCCCGCGGTCATCCATGATGGCAGGGTGGAGCCGTGGTGGCCCCGGGCCGTCGCTCCGCTGAGAGGCGTCCGGGCCCGATCTGGACAGGAGGGGTCTTGACCGCGTACGTGATCTACCAAGGGAACGTCCTCGACGAGGAGCGCTACGAGGAGTACAAGAGGCAGGTGTCTCCGAACATCACCGCTGCTGGCGGCCGCTACGTCGTTCGGGGAGGTGACGCCACAGCGCTCGAGGGTGAGTTGCCTGCCGGACGTACCGTCGTTCTGGCCTTCCCGACGAGGCAAGCTGCGCTCGATTGGTACCGCAGCGAGGAGTACACCGAGATTCGGAAGCTCCGCGATGGGGCCGCTGAGGCGATTCTCTACGTTGTGGACGGCATCGACCAATAAGCGGGCCAGTCATCTCCCTCTGCCGAGTCGTTCGTCGCCGTTGCGGCATCCGGCGGTGAGGGCACGGCTTTAGGATCCGGTCGTGATATCAGAACGACTGAAGGAACTCGGGATCGTCCTCCCGCAAGCCTTTCCACCCGCCGGGAACTACCTCGCCTCCGTCGTCGACGATGGACTCGTCTACGTGGGTGGGCACGGGCCGATCGATGGGGACCACATCATTCGCGGAAAGGTCGGTGGCGATCTCTCCCTCGAGGCGGGACGTGCGGCGGCCCGTCTGACTGCGATGTCGATCTTGGCGACCCTCCAGGAGGAGTTGGGCGATCTCGACCGCATCGAGCGGATCGTCAAGGTGTTCGGCATGGTGAATGTTGCGCCGGGGTTCAATCAGACGCCGGCCGTCATCGACGGATGCTCGGACCTGCTCATCGAGGTGTTCGGCGAAGCCGGCCGCCACACTCGCAGCGCCGTCGGCCTGGCCGAGCTGCCCTTCGACATCGCCGTCGAGATCGAGCTCATTGCTCGGCTGAAAGCTGACTGAGGGATCTATTGTGCCGGGTGGCCGACCCGGTGCGGCGTACCGGGAGACAACCTGGGGGACACTGACAGGTGACTTCGGAAGGAACACACGATCCAAGTGGCACGCCGCCCGAGGGGTCGGAGCCGTCACACCCGAGTTCCGGGGACACCGGCGAGCATCCGGTCACGTGGCCGAGCCAAGGATCGGGACTCGAGGCTGGTCCGTTCAGCCCGGCGGGCACAGCGCGGCGCGAATTGATGATGACGCAAACGGCGGAAGGGACCCATTGGAGCAAACGGGCCATGTGGTTCATCCTGGCCGTCTTCGTTGGAGCGATGCTTGCGGTAATCCTCTCCTCGGTCCACTAGTGCCTGACCGGGTGCTCAGGGTCTGGCCCGACGCGGAGCGCAGGACCAGGATCGGACGCTCGTCGTCAGTCCGACTTGAACATGTGCAGAGTGCTTCCGCACTGCCCGCAGTAGACGACATCGATCGTCACGGGTTCCCTCTCTGCATCGTCGACATCAGCTGGCACCGAAATCGTGCGGAATCGAGCCTCGTCGGTGACGCTGGAACGGCAGCGTGGACAGCAGGGTCCCGAGGACGCAGACGATCGGCCCGTGATGGCAACGTCACCCTTACGAGCTGTAGGCGCCTCCCCTGAGGCATCTGCCATCAGTTCGATCACTTCATGGCGCACTCGCGTCGGGTTCGCCCCCAGGCTGTTCAGGACGGTGGTGGCGACACCCTCTCCTTCGCGCACGATGCCAAGGAGTATGTGCTCCGTGCCGATGTAGCTGTCTCCCAGCTGCAGCGCTTCTCGCAGTGCGAACTCCAGGACCTTCTTGGCTCGCGGCGTGAACGGAGGAGAACCGCTGGGCATCGCACCGGACAGCCCGATGACCTCCTCGACCTTGTCTCGCGCTGCGCCGTACGACACCCCGAGGTTCTTCAGGGCCGTTCCGCTCACCCCCTCATCCTCGCGAATGAGGCCGAGCAGTATGTGCTCGGTACCGATGAAGCCGTGGTTCATGAGGCGCGCCTCTTCCTGCGCCAAAGTGAGCACAGACCGGGCCCGATCAGTGAAGCGTTCGAACACTTCACTCAGGATACCGAGAGAAGTGGCTGCCCAAAAAATGGGGGGCCTTCTCGAGGAAGCCCGCCCCGGGCAAGGACACCCCGGACATCGCCTTCGCGGGGTTGACGGTCAATGTCGAAGGTCCAGCCAACGTGTCGGATGGAGCACGGTTGACAGGGCGGAAGCTACGAGATCTTCAGTTCCCCGTGGCGGGATGGATATGGGCCAGCCACTGCAGGACTTCTTCTCGTCGAGTCAGAGCGATGAAGTGCCCCTCGCCCGGGTAGAGAGTGAGGGACGCATCAGATATCCGATCGGCGAGCACCCGACCCCAAGCTTCAGGCACCAGTGTGTCAGCGGTACCTTGATAGATGTTGACCGGCGTCGACAGATCTTCGGGGTCGAATCCCCATGGAGCTACGACGGCCAGATACTCGTCCACGACCCCGCGGCCATTTGCCGCCCCCTCGCCCAGGATGGTGGGGAGCCAGCCACCCAGTTCACCGACGGCCTCGGCTTCGGCATGGATCTGGCCGTGTAATGAGGTCCGCAGGAGCACTCGCGGACCGTACCTTGAGAGCAGGCGAATGCTGCCGGCCATGAAGCGCAGAGCGATCGGAGCCCTTTGAGCAAGAATGGCCAGGGCGTGATCGAGGCGGTTGGACTGCTTGAAGGTGGTTGGGTCATCAAGGGGCGGACAGCCTGCAATCACGGCGCAACGAGTGACCCGTTCAGCAAGTTCGAATGCTGTGGCGAGCGCGTACTGCCCACCCTCGGACCAGCCCATGACCCCGACCGACCCCACCTCCAGGTGATCGAGGAGCGGCAGGAGATCCGCTCGAACCCAGGGCAGCAATCCATGACCGGGTAATCGGTCCGTGCGGTGTATGCCGGGCCGGTCAGGAGAGATGACGCACAGACCCAGGGCTCGCGCCATCTGGTCGGCAGGGCTCACATCGTGAGCGCTCACCAGTCCGCCGTGGCAATTGACCACCGGCAGGCCGACGGGGTCGCCATAAATGGCATAGCCGAGCATGCGGCCATCGGGGAGGGTCAAGCTGTGGTCACCAAGCACGCAGCGCACTGACGCAGGCCTCAGTGAGTGGTCAAGACGCCAGTGGGCACACGGATGTGTACCTGGCCGCAGACCCTTGCACGCAGGCGATTTTAGGACCTTCACGAGAACTCCAGCGTGCTCATCACCGGCCGAACATCAGGACCGGAACGTCACAACTGCACAACGCGGTCAGGGACACCGTTCCTAAAAGGGGCTCTCCTGACTGATCCGTGGGTGCCCTGACCTGCCCTTGACGCGAACAACGCCATCCCTGCCTAGTTTTCGGACTGCTTGACGGTCCAGAGAACGAGGCGAGGAGGATGGCGATGTTCG
>JBEKVF010000350.1:0-3406 GCA_049514295.1 Acidimicrobiales bacterium | reverse complement strand
TGGGTGTTCCTGGGCCTGATCCCGCTGGTGGCCGTGGCCGGGCCCATCGCCGTACCCGCGCTCATGCGGCTCGGCCGGCCGGACGCCGCGCCATCGGACGAGCACCGGGTCGCCGATGCCGTCCGTACCGCGTCGGGTGCGGCCCTCGTCCTCGCGGCGCTCAGCTCTCGCAACGTGCTCGTCGGGCTCGGCCTGGCCGCCGTCGCCGCTCTCGTTGGGCTGGCGCCACTGCGCCGCTTGCTCCCTCCCGGCACGCTGCGCGGCGCCCGGGGACTTCCCGCCACCATTCTCAGCCGCGGGCTCCTCACATTCGCCTTCTTCGGAGCCGACGCCTACGTCACGCTGACCATCACGACGGTACGCCACCACAGCACGTTGATGGCGGGCGCAGTGGTGACGGCCTCGACACTGGCATGGACCGCCGGCTCGTGGCTCCAGGCCCGCCTGAACCAGCAGTGGGAGGGGGCCCGGCTGGTGCGGACCGGGTTGGTGCTCATCCTGGCCGGGACGGCCGGCATGGCGTGGCAACTCCGTCCCGGCGTGCCGGTCTGGGAGGCCTTCGTGGCCTGGTCCGCCGCGGGGTTGGGCATGGGCCTCAGCTATGCACCGATTTCGCTCATGATGATGCGCGCGGCACCGTCGGGACGGGAGGGATGGGCGTCCGCGTCATTGAACCTCGCCGACGTGCTCGGGATCGCGCTGGGCGTGGGTATCGGAGGCGCAGCCGTGGCAGCGGTGTCGAGGGGCACGCAGCCGATCGCGGGTGGCGTGGTGATCGCCTTCGCGGCGGCCGCGCTGGCGGCCGTCCTGGCCCTGGTGATCGCCCGCCGTCTGCCGGGGTCACTGGAGCGCAACCCCGCGCAGCCCGTCACTCGATAGAGCCCCGCAGCCCGCGCAGCCAGTCGTCGGCGGCCTGCCAGGCGGCGTCGGCCTGGCGCCGCTGCTCGGGACCGTGCTCGCCTGCCGCGGGGTACGAGCCGAGGAACTTGACCCCGGCCAGTCCGGCATGGAGGTCACGCAGGCAGTCGGCCACGACCTCGTCGCCGACGTGACCGGAGAGGTCGATGACGAAGCAGTAGTCACCCAGCCCCTGCTTGGTCGGGCGTGACTCGAGCTTCGTCAGGTTGATGTTGCGCGCCGCGAACTGGCCGAGGATGCCGTGGAGGCTGCCCGGGTGGTCGGCACGCTGGAAGCACACGATGCTCGTCTTGTCATGGCCCGTCGGGTTCGGGACCCGGGTCCGGGCGACGAGGACGAAGCGGGTCTGATTGTCCGGATGGTCCTCCACGTCCTCGGCGACGATGACCAGGCCGTAGCGCTCGGCGGCCAGTCGGGGTGCGATCGCCGCCCCGTCGGGGGAACCGGACTCCCCGAGGCCCCGCGCCGCGTCGGCGGTGGAGTTGGCGGCTCGCTGCTCCGCCTCAGGCAGGGTCCGGGCCAGGTATTTCTGGCACTGGGCGAGGGCGTGCGGGTAGGACGACACGGAGCGGATGTCGGACAGCCCCGTGCCCGGAGGGGCCATGAGATGGAGGTGGATGTCCATCACGACCTCCCGCTGGATGTGCAGGTCGACGTCGTGAATGAGCCCGTCGATGGTGGCGCTGACGGTGCCCTCGATCGCGTTCTCAATGGGCACGAACCCGAGGTCGGCCTCACCGCGGGCGACCGCCTCGAGCACGGCCGAAATCGATCCGAGAGGCCTCAGGTCCGCCGTGGCCAGGTCCGGCTGGGTCAGGAGCGCCTCCTGGGTGAAGGTGGCGGCTGGGCCGAGGTAGGCGACCGTGGTCGCAGGCGGGTTCACAGTTGGGCAGGATAGAGCAGGTCATGGACGCTTCTTCGCTTCGTGCGCTCATCGAACAGGTTGCTGCGGGCCAGTGCACGCCCGACGACGCCGTGCGGCAACTACGTCGCCTGCCCTACTCGGACCTGGGGTTCGCCCGCGTGGACCACCACCGCGACCTGCGCCTCGGGATGCCCGAGGCCGTCTACGGCCCGGGCAAGACACCGGAGCATGTCGCCGCTGTCGTCGAGGAGCTCCTGACGGCGACCGACGGCCCCGTGCTGCTCACGCGGGCGGCCGAAGCCCAGGTGAAGGCCGCAGCCGCCGTTGCCACCTGCCTGGGGCTCGGCCCCGCCGCCATCGCGGAGAGCGGCACTTTCTCCACCGTCGTCTTCCGCCCGGCGCCGCGGCGGAAAGGCTCCGTCGTCGTGGTCACGGCCGGGACTGCGGACCTGCCCGTCGCCACCGAGTGCGCAGCCGTCCTCGATGCCCTCGGGTTCGTCCCCACCCTGCTCGCCGATTGCGGCGTGGCCGGGCTCCACCGGTTGCTGGCCGAGCTCGACACCATTGCGATGGCCGACGCCGTCGTGGTGATCGCCGGTATGGAGGGCGCGCTGGCCAGCGTCGTGGGTGGGCTGACACCGGCACCGGTCGTCGCCGTGCCGACCAGCACCGGCTACGGCGCCGCGCTCGAGGGCGTGACCGCGCTGCTCACCATGCTCGCCGCATGCTCGTCCGGCATCACCGTCGTCGGCATCGACAATGGCTACGGCGCGGCGTGCGCCATAGCCCGGCTCCTGCAGTGACGAGCCCCACCACGGGCACCGAGACGGTGGCGTGGTTCCACTGCTTCGCCGGTATCGCCGGGGACATGGCGCTCGGGTCGCTCGTCGACGCCGGGGCCGACGTCGACGAGATCCGTTCCTTGCTGGACCGGCTCGCCCTCCCGGGTTGGGACCTCCGGCTGGAGGAGGGCATGCGGGGAGGGATCGCGTGCACGCGCGCCATCGTCAGCGGCGACGACGTGGTGGTGCGCACCCACGGGTCCATCGCCGCCCTCATTGAGGACGCCGCACTGCCGGCGCGGGTGACAGAGCGGGCGCTGGCCGTGTTCCGCTCGCTGGCCTCGGTCGAGTCCGCGCTGCACCGGCGGCCCGTCGACCAGGTGCACTTCCACGAGGTCGGCGGGCACGACGCGATCATCGACGTGGTGGGGACGGCGGCCGCACTCGAGGTGCTGGGCGTCGACGAGGTGAGCGCCTCGGCGGTGGCCACCGGGAGCGGCACCGTGCGCAGCGCGCACGGCTGGCTGCCCAATCCGGCCCCCGCCACCGTGCGACTGCTCGAGGGGATCCCGACCTACGGACGTGACGTCCGGATAGAGCTCACGACGCCCACTGGTGCCGCCCTGCTCGCCACGCTGTGCTCGTCCTTCGGGCCGCTCCCCGACATGATGGTCACGGCGTCCGGCTTCGGAGGGGGCGCCGGCGAGATGGACGACCTGCCGAACTGCACCCAGGTCGTGATCGGGCGGCGGGCGGCGCAGGCCTCCGTCGGCCCGGGCCAGCCGGCGCTGGTGCTCGAGACGAATCTCGACGATGTCACCGGTGAGCAGCTCGGCCACGC
>JBEKVF010000349.1:0-3407 GCA_049514295.1 Acidimicrobiales bacterium | reverse complement strand
TCGTTTCTCACCGATGGCGGATCGTTGATCTGTGCGGCCGAAATATGTCCAGCAATCAGACCGACGTCGCGTGCCTCCGGCTGCTATGGAATCCGAGTCGAAACTCTGATCGCTCCGCACACGGAACAGTGCTTCAGCCGGTGAGGTCGCCTCGCACCCGAACGGCACTGCCAGTGTGACCATTCGTGCGCACAGCCACGCTGGTCGAACGCGGAGCGCCACATGCGTATTCGCCACCAACTCAGTGGCCGTGCAACCGAGATGCTCACTCGGGCCATTATTCCACCCACCCGCCTGCCCCCGTACGCCGCCGGGTAGGGGTGGCAGTCCGGCACTTGGCGGATATGTGGCGTACGAGGCAGTAACCCTCCGATGGCCTCACGCGTCTCCACCCGGCCCTAGAAGCGGGCCGGGTGGAGATTGCCGAGTTGTCGTGAGTGTTCAGATGCTCACCGGCTCCTTAATGTTTGGGTGCCCGTTGCTCTCCTCGCTGTGCACCATGAGCTCATCCTCATGCACCGTGAGCTCCTCGTCCTCGGGGGTTCGGCGTGCGTGCCACAGGCCGATGGCAACCAAGAGGGCCATAACGCCGGCGAGTGCGAATGCCGCGATCGCGGCCCAGAAGGCGATCGTTGCGATCACGCTGAAGGCGTAGGCCTCGAGCAGCAGTCCCCGCAGGGTGGTGCCCGTGAACACCGTCTGGACCTCGGCGGCCAGCGTCGCGTTGGTCGGGTTGGCCCGCGAGGCGGCACTGACGGTGGCATAGACCCCGTTGTAAGGCATCTCAGCGAGGTGGTAGGCGATGAAGTGGTTGGCGTAGGCCTCGGCCTGGGCTCCGGTGGTCAGGGGTTGCCCGGCGTACTGGAGCAGGTAGGGCAGCATCTGCGGAGTGATCTCGGTGCCCGGCTTGGCGTGCGCGAACTCGGCTGCCGTGGGGAACGTGATGTCCTGCGCGGCCAGCTGGTTGTGCACGTTGGAGTTGGCGAAGCTGTAGCCCCACATCAGCAGGGACCCGGCGACCACCAGGGCCACCACCATGACTGCACCGATGGCGCTGGCGAAGACGTCGAAGAACTTCCTCTGCATGACTGCTCCTTTGGGTTAGGGGATCGCTGGCCTCAGTATTTGGGAGCACTTGGACGACTCATAGGGTCCAAAGTCCCGTCCCGTACGTGACAAAGGTCCCTAGATCGACCACTCGCTCGATTCGCGAGCACCCAAACGGTCAACCATGTGAGATCCATCGGGCGCCTGCCGAGACGGACGCTGGGATTGAGAATCCGGTTGGGCTACGAGGTCGATCCCTATGAGAGCGAGTTCCCACTCGAGTCGCTTGCGCTCGGTTGTCGGGCTGCCAAAGCGCGCCGGGCCGGTCTCGATCCCCAACGCCGCACAGAGTTGGACCAGCTCCCTGTCATAGGCCACCTCGGCGGCAACGGCGTCGTAGACCGACCTGAAGGCATGGTGCGCCTCGAGCATCTTCGTCCGCGTCTCGCGGACTCGGTCAATGAGTACGGGCACGTCGTGATCTCCACCGTCAGCTGCAAGTGCAGCAGAGAGAATCTCCACGTAAATGGCCATGCCTCATCTTGAGACACAGTGCGAGGCTCTCGTAGAGGCCAATGGCTCACAGATGATCTGCCCAGTCTAGAAAGGGACCAATGGCCCTAGGGAAGTGTCCGATGATCGGTTGGAGGTGTGGGGCCGTCCGCCTCGCGAGTTCTTGGCCGAACATTGGAAGCGGGTGCCCCAGTTCGCCGGTTATACATGTGATCCACCTCCTGGGATAGGCATCCGGGGGATCCTCCTCGGGTGCAAACCCGATCAGGAGGTGTCAGGTGCAGTGGAGTCCGTCATTCGAGTGTCACGTCCGCCCCGACGGTGAACGCGTCTACAGGATCGGCCATCAGCTGGTCGACGAGTTTTTGGAGTTCGTGGTGGGGAGGGCCCGTCCGAACACGGTTCGGGCCTATGCCCACGACCTGAACGTCTTCTTCACGGTGGTGGACAAGGATCCGCTCGAGGTGCGGCCCAGAGACGTGATGGCCTTTGTCACGGTGCAGCGGCGCCCGAAGCCCGGAGCCGAGAACGTGGTGCGCATCGCCGATGGCTCGGCGGGTCTGTCGGCAGCGACGATCAAGCGCAGGCTGGCGGCGGTCTCGAGCTTCTATGGCTACCTGATCACCCGCGACGACGTGGCGGTCAGCACCAATCCCGTCCCCCGGGGCATCGCCACTCGTCAGAGCCGCTCTCGGGGCGGTCGTGGCCTGCCACTGGTGCGCGGCGTGCGCCGGCTGCCCAGGATCCTCGACCCCGACGAGATCGACGCGCTCATGGGAGCGCTGCGCACCGAGCGCGACCGGGCCATGACCCAGGCCATGGTGCTGGGCGGCCTGCGACGCTGCGAGGTGCTCGGTCTTCGTCTGGGCGATCTGCGCCTCGGCGAGTGGAGGGTCCTGATCCGAGAAGGCAAGGGCGGACACGAGCGTCTGGTGCCGCTCTCGCCCACGTTCTTCGCCACGGTGGCGCGCTACATGGACCACGAGCGGCCAGAGACGACGAGCGACGCGCTCTTCGTCGCGCTGAAGGGAGCACGCCGCGGCCAACCGCTCTCGGTGCCGGGATTGCAACAGATCATCCGGGATGCACGAGGCCGGGCGGAACTGTCCCACGGCACCTGCCACGAACTGCGTCACACCTGCTTCACCCGGCTGCGCGAGGCGGGCATGGCCATCGAAGCCATCCAGGCCCAGGCCGGACACCGCTCCATCACTTCGACCCGGGTCTATCTCCACCTCAGCGTCGACTGGCTCGACGACGAGTACCGCCGCGCCGCCGAAGCCATCGAGGCCCAGGCGCTCGTGGGGGTGGCCCAATGAGCGCACTCGCACGTTCGCAGCCTCTCCCTCAGCGTCGCCCGGGCGGCGGGACGCCCGAAGTCACCTGGGCCGAGATCGCCGTCAGGGCACCGGTCATGGTGGCCACCATGGCCTCCTACCTGGATCAACTCGAAGTCTCCGCTCGACCGGGCACGGTGGCGGACGCCGAGCTGGCACTCCGGTTCTTCGCCCATCGGGTGAGCCAAGCCGATCCGAGCTGCACGTCGGTGACGCGCATCGGACGGTCCCACATCGAGGACTTCAAGAGCTGGCTGATCAAGCGCCGGGGGAGGACCGGCAAGCCCTTGGCCACCATGACGATCCGTCACCGGCTCAGCACCGTGCGCACCTTCTTCGAGCGCATCATGGAGTGGGATTACGAGGACGCCCCGGCCCGCCTGTTCATCTACATGAGCGACTTCCCGGCCCTCGACGAACCGCTGCCCAAGTTCTTGGACGACCCCACGGCATACAAGTTCATGGCGGCGTTGGCCGAGGACCCCAACCTGCGCCGCCGTCTCATGGTCG
>JBEKVF010000348.1:0-3454 GCA_049514295.1 Acidimicrobiales bacterium | reverse complement strand
GCCGGTGCGCGCGGGAGCCTCTTCGCCGACGAAGTGGGCCGACCCCGCTTCGCCGACTTCATGAACACCCCGGCGGTCCTGCAGGCCGAGATCGGCGCGCTGGATGCGACTGCCACGGCGCGGGCGCTGGCCCGTGTGTACGCGGCCCTGGCCACCGGCGAGGAGCTGGTGTCACGGGCGTCGGTGGAGCGCTTCCGGGTCGAGCAGGTGTGCGGGCGCGACGCCGTCATGGCCGTGCCCACCCGCTGGGCGGTGGGCTACTCGCTCGAGCCGCCCGCACTCGTGCGCGGCATCCCACCGATGCACGGTCCCAACGAAGGCGCCTTCGGGCACATGGGCGCCGGCGGCCAGATCGGCTTCGCGGACCCGGTCGCCCGGGTCGCCTGCGGCTTCGTGCGCAACCACCTGGAGTACCAGGCGCTCCCTCTCATGGGCGCCTGCCTGGTGGACGTGCTGTACTCGTGCCTGGGGACGACGTGAGCGGCGTCAGGGGAGCCAAAGGGGGCAGCGGTGTACGCAGCTGAGCACGCAGCAGGGCATCCGGACCAGCCGGCGATCGTCATGGCGCCCTCGGGGCGGACCTTGACCTTCGCGGAGTACGAGGCCGGGGCGAATCAGGTGGCCCACGTCCTGCGTGAGACGGGGTTACGTCGTCAGGACCACGTGGCGATCTTCATGGAGAACGACCCCGCCATGCTCCTCGCCGAAGCGGGTGCCGAGCGTACCGGGCTCTACTTCACGCCGGTCAACTCCTACCTCTCCCCCGAGGAGGTGGCTTACGTCGTCAACGACTCCGAGTCCCGGGTCGTCGTCACCTCGGCCGCCAAGGCGGAAGTCGCCCACAAGCTGCCGGCGCTGTGCCCCAAGGTGCACCGCTGGCTCATGGTGGGCACCCAGGGCGACCCCGCCGGTCCCTACGAGTCGTGGGAAGAGGCGGTGGGCCGCCAGTCGACCGATCACGTCGTAGACGAGCAGCTCGGCGCGCCCATGATGTACTCCTCGGGAACCACAGGGCGGCCCAAGGGGATCCTGCGCCCGATGTACGACATCCACCCGTCGGAGACCAGCATCGCCGTCCTCGGGATCGCCGCACTGTGGAGCCTGCGCGAGGACATGGTGTACCTGTCGCCGGCGCCGCTGTACCACACCGCCCCGCAGGTGAGCGTCGCCATCGCGCTGCGCATGAAGTCGACCGCGGTCGTCATGGAGCACTTCGACCCGGCCCTCTACCTGGACCTGGTGGGGACACACCAGGTCACGCACTCCCAGGTCGTGCCGACGATGTTCACCCGCATGCTCAAGCTGCCGGACGACGTGCGGGCGGCGGCCGACCTGTCCTCGCTCGAGGTCGTCATCCATGCCGCCGCGCCGTGCCCGGTGCCCGTGAAGGAGCTGATGATCGAGTGGTTCGGCCCGATCCTGCTCGAGTACTACGCCGCCACCGAGGGCAACGGCTGCACCTTCATCACCTCGGACGACTGGCTCGCCCACAAGGGCAGCGTGGGACGGGCCGTGCTGAGCGACATCCACATCCTCGACGACGACGGGAACGAATGCCCGATCGGCACGTCCGGCACGGTCTGGTTCGCCGGCGCCACCGACTTCGAGTACTACCGCGACCCCGAGAAGACGGCGAGGACGCGCCGTGACGACGGCAAGACGAGCACCGTCGGCGACGTCGGCTACCTGGACGAGGACGGCTACCTGTTCCTCACCGATCGCAAGGCGCACATGATCATCTCCGGCGGCGTGAACATCTACCCGCAGGAGACCGAGAACCTCCTCGTCACCCACCCCAAGGTGCTCGATGCCGCCGTCATCGGCGTGCCCAACGAGGACCTGGGCGAGGAGGTGAAGGCGGTCGTGCAGCCCGTCGACGGCGTGGTCGGCGACGAGGCGCTCGAGCGCGAGCTGATCGCCTTCTGCCGCGAGCACCTGGCCCACTTCAAGTGCCCGCGCAGCGTGGATTTCGTCGACGAGCTGCCCCGCCTGCCCACCGGGAAGCTCTACAAGGGCGTGCTCCGTGAGCAGTACTGGGGCGACCACGCCACCCGGATCGTGTGACGGCCGGGCTGCCCGACGACCTGGTGTCCTGGGTCGAGGACGTCGGAGGCGGCCGCCTGGCGCTGGCCGACCGCAAGCAGGGCGGGGCGCGCAAGGAAGCCTGGTTCGTCGACCTCGAGCGCCCGGACGGCACGACGGTGCACCTCTTCCTGCGCTACGACCGCTCCGATCCGGCCCGCACCAGGGATCCCTGGACGCTGCACCGAGAGGCCACCGTGTACCTGGCCCTGCAGGGCGGGCCGGTGCCCGTTCCCCGTGTCCTCGGCGTGCACCCGGTGCACCAGGCCATGCTCTCCGAGCGGGTGGCGGGCGAGAACTGGTTCTCCCGTATCGCCGATCCGGCCGAGCGGGAGGCGACCGCACGCGACTTCATGACGAAGCTGGCCGCCCTGCACTCCCTCGACGCTGCCGCGCTCGACCTGCCGGCCTTCCCCACCGTGACGACGGTCGCCGAGGGCGTGCACGCCGAGCTCGATGAGTGGGACCGCGTCCTGGCCGAGCGGGGCGGGACACCGGACCCCGCCCTTGCCTTCTCGTTGCGCTGGCTACGCCGCAACGTCCCCGACTACGCCGGCCCGCCCGTCCTCGTGCAGGGCGACACCGGGCCGGGCAACTTCATGTACGTGGGCGGGCGGGTCACCGCGGTGGTCGACTGGGAGCTGGCGCACCTCGGGGACCCCATGGACGACATCGCCTGGCTGTCGCTGCGGGCGACCCAGGAGCCCTTCACCGACTTCCCGACGCGGCTGCGCGAGTACGCCGAGCTCTCCGGCAATGCCATCGATGAGGCGCGGGTGCACTACTACCAGGTGATGGCCGAGACCAAGCTCCAGGTGATGGGCCACCGACCGGATACCGCCGGAACCGGTGGCGGCGGGCACAGCTCGGCGGACACAGACGTCGGCAACGGCTTCATCTACCAGATGCTGCACCGGCGGCTGTGGCTCGAGGCGCTGGCGGCCGCCACCGGCCTGGTGCTGACGCCGGCCGAGGAGCCGCAGGCCCGGGACCGGAGCGACCACGACTGGATGTACGACGCCGTGCTGTCCCAGCTGCGCGACGTGATCGTGCCCCGGACGCCGGACCCCCTGGCGGCGGCGCGTGGGAAGGGGATCGCCCGCCTGATCAAGTACCTGGCGCAGGTCGATGCCTACGGTGCGTCCTACGAGGCGCTCGAGCTCGACGACCTCGAGGCGCTGCTCGGCCGGCGCCCCGGGTCGGTCGCCCTGGGGCGGGCGGCGGCGGCGGACGCGGTGGCGTCGGGCTCGGTGGGAGACGAGGCGTACCTGGGTGCGCTGTGGCGGCGGGTGGCGCGCGAGACCGAGCTGGCCCGGTCGTCGATGGGGGCGCTGGCCGACCGGCACTGGCCGGAGCTGTCGTGAGCGAGCTG
>JBEKVF010000347.1:0-3454 GCA_049514295.1 Acidimicrobiales bacterium | reverse complement strand
GAAGGTCATCCCCTCGTCGAGCGCGTTCTCCAGCTCCGCCGAGGTGATGTTGAACCCCTTGGGGGTCCCCAGCACATCGGTGAACCACAACTGGACGAAGCGTATGCCCCGCTCTTCCACGGTCCGGAGCACGTAGTCCCGCTGGCTTTGCACCGCACTAGCTTCGCATGCCCGCGCACCCCGCTCCTCCGGGGACCTCCGCACGGGGGGCCCATCGGGTCGGCCGGGACCACCGGTAATCTGGGACGATGTCGCACCTGCGCCTGGCCGCCGCGCAGCTCAACACCGTCGTGGGCGACCTTTCCGGCAACGTGGAGCGGATCCTCGGTGCGGTGGCCGCCGCCGAGGCGGCGGGGGCCGACATCTGCGTCGTGCCCGAACTGGCCATCCCCGGCTACCCGCCCGAGGACCTCCTGCTCAAGCCGGGGTTCGTGGCCGACAACGTAGCCGCGCTCGAGAAGGTCGCCGCCGCCACGGGGCAGTGCGCTGTCGTCGTCGGGTTCGTCGGCGCCGCCCCCGGAGGTGTAGGTCTGGCCAACGCGGCGGCAGTCTGCGCCGGCGGCCGGGTCGTGGGCGTGTACCGCAAGCGCTTCCTCCCGAACTACGGCGTCTTCGACGAGCAGCGGTGGTTCGTGCCCAGCCACGAGCCGCCGCCCCTCTTCGGCGTCGCCGGCGCCTGGGTCGGCGTGTCCATCTGCGAGGACGTCTGGTTCGACGACGGCCCCGTCGCACACGCAGGCCGCGCGGGGGCCGACGTCGTCGTGAATCTCAACGCTTCGCCGTACAACCGCGGCCGGCGCGTCGAGCGCCTCGACATGCTGCGGGGCCGGGTGGCCGAGGCTGGGTGCGCCATCGCGTACGTGAACCAGGTGGGCGGGCAGGACGAACTGGTCTTCGACGGCGACTCCCTCATTGTCGTGGCGGACGGGACCCTGGTGGCCTCGGGCGCGCAATTCGCCACCGACCTGGTGGTCGTGGACCTCCCCGTCGGACCGCACCGGCCCCACGCCGTCACCGAGCTCCTGCCCAGGATCGTGGTGAGCGAGCCCCGGCGGGGCGAGCCGCCGGCGCTGGCACCAGCGCCGCTGCGCCCCGCGCTGAGCGACCACGCCGAGGTCTACGCCGCACTGGTGCTGGGCACCCGGGACTACCTGCGCAAGAACGGGTTCTCGGAGGCGGTCATCGGTCTTTCGGGCGGGATCGACTCCTCGCTCGTGGCGGCGATCGCGGTGGACGCCATCGGCGCCGAGCGGGTGCACGGCCTCTCCATGCCGTCGCGCTACTCGAGCGAGGGGTCGCGCCATGACGCCGGCCTCCTGGCCGAGCGGCTGGGGATCGATCTCAAGGTGGCGCCGATCGAGGAGGCGCACGTCGCCTTCGCCTCCATGTTGGCCCCGGTGCTCGGGCGCGAGCCTTCCGGGCTGACCGACGAGAACCTGCAGTCGCGCCTGCGCGGCGTGCTGCTGATGGCGGTCTCCAACGCCAAGGGGTGGATCGTGCTGACGACGGGGAACAAGAGCGAGATGGCCACCGGCTACTCCACGCTCTACGGCGACTCGGCGGGCGGGTTCGCGGTGATCAAGGACGTGCCCAAGACACTGGTGTACGACCTGTGCCGCCACCGCAACACCCAGGCGGTGCTCGAGGGACTGCCGGGTCCGATCCCCGACAGCGTCCTCGACAAGCCCCCCTCGGCCGAGCTGCGACCGGACCAGCGCGACGACCAGTCGCTCCCTCCGTACGAGGAGCTCGATCCGGTGCTCCAGGGCTACGTCGAGCGCGACCTCACCGCGGCGAACCTGGTGGCGGAGGGTTTCGACCCCGCCGTGGTCGACCGGGTCGTCCGGCTGGTCGATGGCGCCGAGTACAAGCGGCGCCAGATGCCACCGGGCGTGCGCATCACCACCAAGGCCTTCGGCAAGGACCGCCGCATGCCGATCACCAACCGCTACCGCTCCTCGGCGCTCGAGGAGTCGGGGGGTGCCTGACGCCGCGACCGGCGATGCCCGCGGCGAGTGGCGAGGCATCGACGGGCTGGCGGGGCTGGTGGGCACGTACTGCTGGGTCGAGCACCGGATCTTCGAGCTGACCGGTCGATGGGCGACCGGGCCCGGCGGTACCGACGAGGGTGAGGCCGAGCTGAGGGTCTTCTGGGCCGCCGCCTCCAGGCGCCATGGGGCGCTGGCGGGTCGCTGGGCCGAGCGGCTGCCCGTGCGGGCCGGCGTGGACCCGGCCGGACTGGTGACGGCCCCGGCCGGCCCCCTGGCGGGGGCGCTTGAGACCCTGGCGGCCGAGCCGGAGGGCATGGCGCGTGCCGAGGCCCTGGTCGGGGCCGTTCTCCCGCTGCTGAGGGGGGTCTACGAGGCCCACCTGCGGACGGCCTCCCCGGTCAGCGAGGGGCCGGTCATGGAGGTCCTGGTGGAGGCACGCCGGAAATCGGCCGCCGAGATCCGGGGCGGTCAGGCCATCCTGGGCGCCCTCCCGGAGGGCCCCGAGGGGGGTGAGAAGCTCCGGGCCGAAATTGAACGGGCGTTTGAGGGAACGCGCGTTTTCCCTGCTGTACGCCCATCTTGACAGCGCCATTACACTGTCTCCGCAGCGCACACGCGCCGGGAACGGGCGCCAGCTGCCAATGACGAGCGCGACAGCCCGGCCAGGTCCCCCTGCCGAGGCCACGGGACGGAAGGTTAGGCGACGATCTTGGCAAAGGAACGAATCGAGCGCGACGACGAGGATCTCGTCCGGCTCTACCTGACGGACATCGGTCAGTACCCGCTGCTGACCAAGGACGACGAGGTACGCCTCGCCCAGGCCATCGAGGCCGGGCGGGACGCCGAGGCCGAGGTCGCCAAGGCGGCCAAGGGGATCACGACGGCGAAGAAGCGTGAGTTCCGGCGCGCCGTGATGGAGGGCGAGCAGGCCCAGCAGACGTTCGTGCAGTCGAACCTCCGGCTGGTCGTGTCGATCGCCAAGAAGTACCAGGCGTCGGGCCTGCCCCTGCTCGACCTGATCCAGGAGGGGAACCTCGGCCTCATGCACGCGGTCGAGAAGTTCGACTGGCGCAAGGGCTTCAAGTTCTCCACGTACGCCACCTGGTGGATCCGCCAGGCCATCACCCGGGGCATCGCCAACACCGGTCGGACCATCCGACTCCCCGTCCATGCCGGCGACACCCTGGCCCGGGTGCAGAAGGCCCAGGCCCGCCTCGAGCTCAAGTACGGCCGCCCGGCCACCCTGGCCGAGCTGGGGGCGGAGGTGGAGATGCCCGAGGACAAGCTGGTCGAGGCGCTCCGCTTCCGGGCCGAGCCGCTGTCCCTCTCCGAGCCGCTCCGTGAGGACGGCGATGCCGAGCTGGGCGACGTCGTCGAGGACCGGTCGGCCGAGTCGCCCTTCGAGGTGGCGGCCGTGTCGCTCCTGCCCGACGAGATCGGCCGCCTGCTGTCGCCGCTCGACG
>JBEKVF010000346.1:0-3465 GCA_049514295.1 Acidimicrobiales bacterium | reverse complement strand
CGGAGCGCGCGTCAGTACTTCTCTGATCGCCGCGATCATCGTCTCGTCGAAGCGATACCCGGCGCCGCCTCTTTCTTGTTGGCGCTGCGCATAGAGGGAGTGGACAGCCGGCAGTCGTGTGACGATCTCTTCTGGTTCGGATGTAGAGCACAGGCGAAACCCTTCTGCCTCTTGAATGCGGGCCCGTCGACGAACTTCTCTCTTGAACTTGGAGTCGCGCCGGCCAAGCCACTGTTCGACCCCGCCTTTGAGATCCACATACGAAGAGATGTGACGGATCGGATCGACCGCCACCCATCTGGGGCCGCTCAAGGCGTTGTTGAACGCGTCCGTCCAGGGCGAATCGGGGGGCATGGCGTCGAGGCCCACGACGTCGACGAGTGTCGATGCCGTGGTGCATGCGCCGACGAGAGCCGCCGCGATCTCGCGTTCCCTGCGAGGGTCGGCAACGGGAATGCTGCCGTACATGAACGTTGCTGCCGGGGGGAGCAACCGTTCGCGCCCTCGGGGCATTGATTCAGCGACGAGCGGGAGTACCCCAACGACCTGTGTCCCCTCAATGGCGAACCAGACGCGAAGTTCCGCGTCGCGGTCCATCATGTGGCGCGCCCATGCGGCGATCATTGCGGGTCCGGCGCGGGGCTGGTTCACATCGTCAGCCAGCTGATCCCAGCCATACAGGTGATCAGGGTCGGTGATGAGTTCTATCCGCACGGAGGACCCCAATCCGGGACGATGGAAGGGTGAATCAGAGACGTTAAGAGTGGACGATGTTTCATCGCCATTTTCGAAGAGTGCCGCTACTTCGTGGCGAACCAGGTTTGAGTTTGGGATTCATAGCTTCCCAACCCCAGCGTCAAGTGCGAACTATCTGCGGTTGTCACAGAGATGCAGCCCCCCTCGGCGATCGTCCCGCCCTTTAACACGGGGTCATTATCGGGTTGGTCACCGGGAAGCTGGTCACCGATACATGACGGGTCGGAATCAAGTCCCCTCTCGGCTCGGCTCGGTCCAACCATGGTGACGTCGATGCTTGGAGACGGCGCGGTTGGCGAGGAGGCCGTTCGCGTCACTTGGAGCGAGAAGATCTCATAAACGTATCCAGGATCGCCGCTGTCACCCATTCGGAACCCATCGGCACACATGTTACAGCGGTGTGATTCCGGCCCAGCCCAACCCAGATGTGGCACCACCTGACACGGGTGGGGTCTAAGTTCGTACGCTCTCCGTGCGTTATCTATGCGTTAACTAGCGGCTTTTTGGGGTGGTGTGCAGTGCTGAGTGGCGCCGAACGGTAAGAAGATAAATGCCGTTCACCTGGGCATAATGTACAAAAATCCTGAGCAGCCCCAACGGTGTCTGTTTCCAGGACATAAGAGAGTCCCTGGCCCGGGGATGTGTCAAGACATAGGAGAGTCCTGACTGGAAGGGGTCTCCCATGGACAAGGGCCGGTTCCTGATCGAGACGCACCTGCGGACTGGCCGGTCCATCAAGGAACTCGCTGCGGCCCACGCAGTGAGGCACGTCCCACGAAGTGGTGGGGATTGAGGCTGTCATCCCCGGTGGCGATTACTCGGCGAGCACAAGCTCTTTGAGTGTCGCGTCCTCATCATCGCGCGGCGGGTACAGAGTTGCCATAGAGGCCTCTGAGAAGTAGCGGCGTTCGGCTGATGCCCACTCGTCGTGGATGTCGGCGACGACGGCACCGGCGAGTCGGATGGCGGCGGCTTCGTTGGGAAAGATGCCGACGACGCGGCTGCGGCGCTTGATCTCTTTGTTGAGGCGCTCGAGCGGATTCGTGGACCAGATCTGACGCCAGTGGGCCCGCGGGAAGGTGCCAAAGGCGAGCACCTCCTCCTTGGCCCGACGCATCAGGGCGGCGGCCTTCTCGAAGCGCTCGGCCAGCATGCTCTCGACGTGATCCCACTGGGCGGCGATCTCTTCGGGACTGACCTGGGCGAAGATCGTCCGGAACGCGGCCGACACCATCTCTTGGTGGCCTTTGGCGATGTTGGCCATGAGGTTGCGGGCGAAGTGCACCCGGCAGCGCTGATGGCCCGCCCCTTGGAAGCAACGCCCGATGGCCGAGACCAGGCCGGCGTGCTGGTCAGAGATGACGAGTCGGACACCCTCGAGTCCCCGGCGCTTGAGCGAACGCAAGAACTCGCGCCAGAAGGCCTCGTCTTCGGAGTCGCCGATGGCGATGCCCAAGATCTCCCGGCGACCGTCCTCGGTCACCCCCGTGGCGACGACGACGGCCTTGGACGTCACCTGGTGGTCGGCTCGCACGTGCAGGTAGGTGGCGTCGAGCCAGATGTAGGGGAAGCGGACGTGGTCGAGCCGTCGTTCGCGGAAGGCCCCCACGGCCTCGTCGAGCCCGGCACAGATGCGACTGACCTCGGACTTTGAGATCCCGGCCGCTGATCCCATGGCCTCGACGAGGTCATCGACCGCCCGGGTGGACACCCCGTGGACGTAGGCCTCCATGACGACGGCATAGAGGGCCACATCGATGCGCCGGCGGGGCTCGAGGATGGAGGGGAAGAAGCTCCCTCGGCGCAGCTTGGGGATCGCCAGCTCCACGTCGCCGGCCTTGGTGGTCAACAGGCGCGAACGGTGCCCGTTGCGCTCGGCTGTGCGGTCTCCAGTTCGCTCATAGCGCCCGGCGCCGATCACCGAGCTCAGCTCGGTCTCGATCAGCTCCTGGCAGACCAGGCGGACGGATTCTCGGATGAGATCGAGTCCTTCGCCTGATTGGAAGGCAGCAAGCAGCTCGGACAGGACAGACTGATCAAGGGCCATCGGTGTGTTCTCCTTTGGTGCGTTCGGACAGGAACACACCGAGGATCACGCCGCTGGCCCCCCCTATGGGTGGACCCTCGGACTCACTTCAAAACCCACCACTCCAGGGGCACTGCCTCGCCGGGCTCGGGCATGCGGTCCATAAGGGATGACCGTACAGGGCGGTAGCGTCGTCCCATGCCCGACATTCCCGGCCTCGTTGCCTGCCACATCTGTGGGCGTAGCGGGCCAGGTGTGGACGAACTCATTGCATTGCCGGACGAGTTGGAATCCGAGGCGTTGCGAGCTGGGTGGCGATGCGATGAAGAGGGCGCCGCTGGACGTGTCTCCGTTGCCAGGGTCCCCCGTGATGCTGGGAATAGGGGATTTCGGCCCTAGTTCCCGAGGGCATACGCCCGGCAGGATCATGGGGGGAAGGGCTGCGTCGGCGGTCCTCGGAGGGGAAGATTATGAGCCACACCAAGGCTCCCATTCACAGCGTGAATGGGTCGTCCCGTAGCATCATCCTTTATCGCATCCGCCATCCACTGCGCAGCCGTTGGTTCCCACGCCGGGCCAAGCACGCGCGTAGGGCCGTCAGGCGGGTGCGGAAGCTGACGCAGTGATGGCCCGTCGCAAGTCCCTCACCAGCTAGCTGTACCCGTCTCGCCCGCAACAGCGCC
>JBEKVF010000345.1:0-3478 GCA_049514295.1 Acidimicrobiales bacterium | reverse complement strand
TGGGTGCCGCGCCGGCGGCCTGGAAGCCCATCATACGGGGCAGCCTGGTCGACCGTCCGGCCTCCTTGTACTGGAGATAACCCCGCCAGTAGGCCGAGATATTCCCGGCGTTGCCCACCGGGATGCAGTGCACGTCCGGGGCGTCGCCCAGGACGTCGACGATCTCGAAGGCACCCGTCTTCTGCCCCTCGATCCGGTGCGGGTTGACCGAGTTCACGACCGTGATGGGCGCGTGGTTGGGGAGGTCGCGCACGATCGTGAGCAGCTGGTCGAAGTTCCCCCGCACCTGCAGCACGCGGGCGCCGTGCATGAGGGCCTGCGCCAGCTTGCCCAACGCGATGTGCCCCTCGGGGATGAGCACCACGCACCCGAGGCCCGCCCGCGACGCGTACGCCGCCGCCGAGGCTGACGTGTTGCCGGTCGAGGCGCACACGACCGCCTTGGCCCCCTCGTCCACCGCCATGGAGATGGCCATCGTCATGCCGCGGTCCTTGAAGCTCCCGGTCGGGTTCGCCCCCTCGACCTTCAGCCACACCTCGGCGTTGACGCGCTCGGACAGGCGCGGCGCCGGCAGGAGCGGCGTGCCGCCCTCGAGCAGCGTGATGACGGGCGTGCGCCCGCTGATCGGGAGGAACTCACGGTACTCCTCCATGACGCCGCGCCAGCCGGGCGTCACGGCGCACCCCCTCCCCCACCGTCCTCGTCGTGCTCGCCGATGACGCGGAGCACGCCGCTCACCCGGTCGACGGCCTGGTGCTGGCGCAGCTTGTCGATGGTGGCGAGCAGGTCGCCCTCGCGTGCCACGTGGGTGAGGAAGATCAGCCGGGCCTCCTCGGCCAGCCCGACCTGCTCCATGGCGCGGATGGAGACGTCGTGGTCCCCGAAGATCTTGGCGACCGCCGCCAGGACGCCGGGCCGGTCGGCCACGTCCATGCTCAGGTAGAAGGCCGAGCGCATGTCGCTCTGGGACCGCACCGTCGTGCTGATGCGCTTCGGGGCCGGCGAGGGGGCGCCGGCGAGCAGGTTGCGCGAGGCGTCGACCAGGTCGCCCAGCATGGCGCTCGCGGTGGGCCCGCCCCCCGCCCCGCGCCCGTAGAGCATGAGCTCGCCGCTGACCGCGCCCTCGACGAAGACGGCATTGAAGGCGCCGCGCACCGACGCCAGAGGGTGCGCCCTGGGGACCATGGCCGGGTGCACGCGGACGGAGATCTCCGGCCCGCCGTCGACCAGCTCGGCGATGGCGAGCAGCTTTACGGAGTATCCGAGCCGGCTGGCGTAGGCCACGTCGGCCGCACTCACGCCGCTGATGCCCTCGCGGTGCACGTCGGCGTCGACGATGTCCGACCCGAACGCGAGGGCGGCGAGGATGGCGGCCTTGGCGGCGGCGTCGTGGCCCTCCACGTCCGCCGTGGGGTCCCGCTCGGCCAGCCCGAGCTCCTGGGCGTCGCGCAGCACGTCGTCGTAAGAGTCGCCCTGCTCCTCCATGCGCGTGAGGATGTAGTTGGTCGTCCCGTTGACGATCCCCATGACCCGCAGGATCTGCTCACCGGCGAGCGACTCGCGCAGCGGCCGGATGACCGGGATGGCACCGGCCACGGCCGCCTCGTAGAGCAGGTCCACGCCGGCGGCGGCGGCCACCTCGGCCAGCTCCGCGCCGGCGGTGGCCAGCAGCGCCTTGTTGCCCGTGACGACGGGCTTGCCGTTGCGCAGCGCCGTCTCGATCAGCTCATGGGCCGGGTGGAGCCCGCCGATCAGCTCGACCACGACGTCGACGTCGTCCCGGGCGACCAGCGCGGCGGCATCGGTGCCGATGAGCTCCTTGTCGATGGCCGGTGAGCGGGGCTTGTCCGGGTTGGCCACGGCGATCCCGACCAGCTCGAGTCGGATGCCGGTTCGGGCGGCGACGTCCTCGGCGCGGCTGAGGAGTATCTCGGCCAGCGCGCCGCCCACGTTGCCGCACCCGAGCAACGCCACGCGCACGGTGGGCGCCGGGTGCGCGTGCGGGTGCTCGGTGGCGCTCGCGCCTTCAGGGGCGTTGGCGCGGGCGCTGGCCTTGGCGGCGGTCACCTCCAAACGGTACAGGCTGCCCGCGGCGCCACCGGGCTGTTCGGCACGTGCGCGTTCAGGCGTCGAGGCGCGTCAGGTCCTCGAGGGTCTCCCGGCGCACGGCGACGCGGGCGGTGCCCTCGGAGACGAAGACGACGGCCGGGCGCGGCACCTTGTTGTAGTTCGAGGCCATGGCGTAGCCGTAGGCACCCGTGACCGGCGTGGCCAGGATGTCGCCGACCTCCAGGTCGTCGGGGACGTAGGCGTCGGGCACCACGAGGTCGCCGCTCTCGCAGTGCTTGCCCACCACGCGCACCGGCCGCGGGCGTGGCGCGGTGGCCGACCGGGGCAGGAAGGCCTCGTACCCGCTGCCGTAGAGCACAGGCCGCGGGTTGTCGCTCATGCCCCCGTCGACGCTCACGTAGGTGCGGATCCCCGGAAGGTGCTTGACCGTGCCGACCGTGTAGAGGGTGATGCCGGCGGTGGCGACGATGGAGCGCCCGGGCTCGGCCGAGATCCGGGTGGCCGGGTCGACGCCCGCCCTGGCGCAGGCGCCACGGGTGGCCTCCGCCCACTCGGCCTGGGTCGGCGCCGTCTCGCCGTTGACGTAGGGGACTCCGAGCCCGCCGCCGACGACCAGCTCGGGCAGACCGAGCGGGGCGAAGAACGCGCCGAGCACCTCGGCCGCCTGCTCTAAGGAGGAGGCGTCGAACACCTGGCTGCCGATGTGGGCGTGCACCCCCACCAGCTCGACGCTGGGCAGGAGCTCGAGGGCGGCGACCGCTTCCGCCGCGACGCCCGAGGAGACGGAGAAGCCGAACTTGGAGTCCTCCTGCCCGGTGCGCACGAACTCGTGCGTGTGTGCCTCGACGCCCGGCGTCACCCGGACCAGGACCCGCGGCCGGGCCGGGGTCGGCGGGGACGACTCCAGCAGGCCCCCGAGGCGGGCCATCTCGTCGAAGGAGTCCACGACGATGCGGCCGACGCCGTGCTCGAGGGCGGCGGCCAGCTCGCCAGTCGACTTGTTGTTGCCGTGCAGAACGAGGCGCTCCGCGGGCACGCCGGCCGAGAGTGCCACATGGAGCTCACCGCCGGACGCGACATCGAGGTGCATGCCCTCCTCGTGGGCCAGCCGGGCCATGGCCCGGCACAGGAAGGCCTTGGTGGCATAGGCGACGCCGTCCCCCCATGCCGCCACGGCCTCCCGGCAGGCACCGCGCAGGTGGTCCTCGTCGTAGACGAAGAGCGGGGTCCCGAACTCCTGGGCCAGTTCGAGGAGGTCGACACCGCCGACATGGAGGTGGCCCCTCTCGTCGACGGCGGTGGTGCGCGGGAGGAGGTGGCGCTCCAGGGGTGCGGTGGCGACGTCGTGATCCGTCGGCATGGAGATGCAGGATACGGCAGCGTTCGCGCACCTCGGCGACGGCGGGAC
>JBEKVF010000344.1:0-3485 GCA_049514295.1 Acidimicrobiales bacterium | reverse complement strand
CCTGCGGAGCTTCACCCTCCACCAGGGCCTGTTCCCGACCGATCTGGACGACGCCCGGACCCTGCTCGCGACGATCGCCGCTGCGCTGCTCACCTTCACCGGCGTCGTGTTCTCCATCACGCTCGTCGCCCTGCAGATGGCGAGCACCCAGTACTCACCCCGGGTGCTGCGGACGTTCGTCCGTAAGCCCGTCACGAAGTTGGCGCTGGCCACGTTCATCGCCACCTTCGTGTACTCGTTGACGCTGCTGGCCAGGGTCGGGACGTCGACGGGTTCGCACACGGTCCCCCAGGGAGCCGTGGGGCTGGCCTACCTCCTGGTGATGGCCTCGGTCATCGTCTTCGTCTTCTTCGTCCACTCCACCGTGCGGTCCATGCGGGTCAGCTACGTGATCGAGGCGGTCTTCAAGGAGACGCTGGGGGCGGTGGACGTCTTGTTCGCTTCGGCGTCCGCCTACCGTGACGTGCAAGAGCCGAGCCTCCAGGCGGTTGGGACCCGGGTGTGGTTCGATCATGATGACGCGGTCCTCGATGGTGTCGATGCGCACCACCTCGTCGAGCTGGCGCGACGGCACGACTGCGCCCTCGAGCTCCGCATCCCCGTGGGGACCTTCCTCACGCATGGCGCCGAGCTGATGGAAGTGCACGGGGGCACGCCACCGGAGCCCGGGGCCATTCTCGGCGCGCTCAACTGCTCGGCGGTGAGAACCCTCTACCAGGACCCCTGCTACGGGGTACGCCAGCTCGTCGACATAGCCATCCGCGCCTTGTCACCGGCAGTCAACGATCCCACCACCGCGGTCCAGACCCTCGACCGCCTGCACGGGATCATGCGCTCCATCGCCAATCGTCCCGATCCTTCAGGCCTGTACGTCGATGGGTCCGGCTCGGTCCGTCTGATCGTGCCTGTCCCGGGATGGGATCGCGTCTTCGATCTCGCCTTCACCGAGATCGCGCTCTACGGAGCAGGGTCCCCTCAGATCTCGCGGAAGCTCATGGCGATCTTCGATGACCTCGCCGCGTCCGTACCGCCAGACCGCAACGCGGTCATCGACGCCCAACGCGCCTGGCTGCGCCACGAAGTGCCACAGCGCAGCAGCCTGAGCGTCGACCGGGTGCTGACCCCAGACGCCCTCGGTCTGGGGTAGGAACCCGCAGCGAAAGATCCACGTCCGGGCACGCTCGGCCCGGACGTCTCACTCGTCGTACCCGCCCGTGAAGAGACTGGGGTGGGGGCGCGCCGGCGGAATCCGGAAGAACGGGCGCACGTGCGTCTCCATGATCTCCTCGGCGACAGGCGCCATGAGCGGATCGGGCAGCAGGTCGCTGTCTTCGGCTGGATCCTCGTGCAGGTCGAACAGCTGACACGGCGTGACGGCGTCCTCGTCGACGACGAGCTTGTAGCGATCGGTCTCGAACACGGCGAAGCCCCAGTTTTCGCTCACCGTGACGGCCCGGGGCGCCGGGGACCCACCGCCCACGGCTGCCAGCAGCGATCTGCCCTCGCCGTCCGGGATGTCGGGGGCGCCGGCGACGTCGCGAACGCTCGCGGGCACGTCGAGGTGCTCCACCAGCGAGTCGATGACCCGAGATGCGCAGCCCCCCGGTGGGCGGACGATCAGCGGGACGCGCACGGCCCCCTCGTACAGGACGCACTTGGACATGAGCCCGTGGCTCCCGGCCATCTCTCCGTGGTCGCTGGTGTAGATGATCCATGTGTCGTCCAGGTTCCCCTTGCGCTCCAGGGCACCCATCATCTGACCCACGGCATGGTCGATGACCGAGATGTCCGCGGCGTACGAGCGGCGCATGCCGCGGATGGCGTCGTCGGTCATGGTCTCCGAGTCCGAGACCCACAGGAACGCGTTGAGGAGGCCGCCGTAGCGACCCGTCCCCTCGACGGTGGGGCGCCGGGTCGAGCGCGGCATGGAGATGTCGACGTCGCCGTAGTGCCGCACCGCCTCCTCCGGTGCGTCCCAGGGATCGTGCGGGCCCGGGAACCCGACGAAGAGGAAGAAGGGTTCCGGGCGGTCGTACCGCTCGATCCACTGGACGGCCTCGTGGCCGTGCCATGTGTCGACGTAGGCGTCGAGCGGCAGAGGCATGGGGGTGGAGTCCCACATGGGCACGCACTTGGTTGCGTTCTGGCCGTCCTCGTTCTCCCCCTGGTAGCTCCGGTCCGCGATGTGCTTCTTGTACGCGTCGAGCAGGCCCCTGGCCGAGAGGAAGTCGGTGTACCGGTTCGGGATCTTGCCCACGAACTTGTCACCCGTCTCGAAGACTTCGGCGAACCCGAGCTCCTGGAGGCGCCCGGCCATGTCGTCGATGTGCGCCACTGGGAGGTTCTCGTCGAGGTACAGGTGGGCCTTGCCCAGCAGCGACGTGTGGTATCCCGCTTCCCTGAGCGCCCACGCGTAGGTGGGGCTGTCGGGCGCGATCTCCTCTGCGTTGGTGTAGACGCCGTGGTCGCGCACGTAGCGCTCCGTCATGAACGAGGCCCTCGACGGCATGCACAGCGGTCCCTGGCACGAGACCCGAGAGAACCGAACGCCCTCGGAGGCGAGGGCGTCGAGCGAGGGGGTGAGGACGCTCGCGTCTCCCGCGCACCCCATCATGTCGGCTCGGTGCTGATCCGACATGACGAGCAGGATGTTGGGGGCAGTGGTCACCGCATGGCCCTTTCGGTCTCTGTGAGGTCGTTGAAGGTCGTCGTCAGTGGATCTTCGCATGAACCGGGGCTGCGGGAGGGAAATGGCTTCCTCAGTTGTCATGGCGCGGGGTGGCCACCACTAACCTGTCGCCACCGCTCGGAGTTCGACCGCTTCTACGTCAAGGGGGAGGGCTGCTACCTCATCGACGACAAAGGGGACCGCTACCTGGACTTTCTATCCGGGTTCGGTGTGTTCGCCCTCGGCCGGGGCCATCCGGCCATCGTCCAGGCGCTGCATGACGCCCTCGACGCGGACTTGCCGAACCTTGTGCAGATGGACTGCGCGCTCCTCCCCGGCGTCCTGGCCCAGGAGCTCGTGGCGCGGTCACACCCGGGCATCGAGCGGGTCTTCTTCACCAATTCCGGGGCCGAGGCCGTCGAGAGCGCGATCAAGTTCGCCCGGGCCGCAACGAAGCGGACCCGCATCCTCTACTGCGACCACGCGTTCCACGGCCTGACGACCGGAGCCCTCGCCCTCAACGGGGGGCGGGAGTTCCGCAGTGGGTTCGGGCCCCTGCTCCCCGGATGCGACATGATCCCGTTCGGTGACGCGTCCGCGCTTGCCCGCGAGCTGCGACGGGGCGACGTGGCGGCGTTCATCGCGGAGCCCATCCAGGGGAAGGGGGTCAACCTGGCCCCCGACGGGTTCTGGCAGGAGGCACAATCGCTCTGCCGCCGCCACAAAGCGCTCATGATCCTCGACGAGGTGCAGGCGGGCATGGGCCGCTCCGGGACGTTCTTCTGCCACGAGCAGTTCGACATCACCCCCGACATCA
>JBEKVF010000343.1:0-3508 GCA_049514295.1 Acidimicrobiales bacterium | reverse complement strand
TAGCCGACGACGCCCCCCGCGATGGCCCACAGGACGTTGGGGCGGAGCCACTCGGAGCGCCTCCACGCCGACGGCATGGAGGGTGGGGCTCCGACCTCCTCTTCCCCGGGATACTCGAAGTCACCTACCTGTGTGGTGTCAATGGCCATGGCTGGTTTCCCTCGTCTTGGCAAGTGAGTGGGCCTGCAGGCGCCGCGCGATGTGCGTCACGTCACCCGCCGCCCTTCGGCTGGGTTGCGCCGTACTGCTCGACGTTGGAATACGGGTCGACGCTGTCCGGGTAGTAGCTCCCATCGGCGCCGTTGGCGTCGGGCGTGTAGGTGAGGGCGTACGGCGGAAGGAGCTTGGTGTTCTTGCGCAGCCTGACTTCGGTGACCTTCGCCCAGGTCTCGAACTGTTGGGGGGTCACCACGGCACCGTTGTTGTACATCGCACCGTGCCAGATCCCGCAGAGCTCCGCGCAGCGGACGACGAAGGAGCCGAGCTGCTGGGTCGTCGCGTACGCCACATTGTTGTAGTCCGGGTTGGCGTCGGACTTGACCCCAAGCTGGTAGGCCCAGAAGCTGTGGATCACGTCGAGTGACGTGACGTTGAACTGGATCGTGGTGTCGTCGGGCACGACGAGCTGGTCGGTCTCGAACCCGCCGAACGTCGGGTAGCGGTAGGTGAACTTCCACTGCTGGCCGATGACCTGAATCGGCAGCACGGTCTTTGACGTCGGTGTCCAGATCGGGCTCGAGCCCTCCCCGCCACCTGCTCCACCGGGCTGGACCAGTTCATAGGTGCCGTACCCGGCCAGGAACAGCACGACGACCGTGGTGGTGAGGATCCAGCCCACCTGGATGCCGAGGTGGCCCCGCGCCGCTTCGCCGCCGACCGGCTCGGGGCCGCCCCGCGACGCCCTCCACATGACGAAGGCGTAAATGAGGTAGATCCAGACGGCGAGGAGCACGGGCAGTGCGATGACGAGCAGCACGTTGAAGTCGAACTGCGCTCCCTGCGCCGTGTCCGTCATGGTCCCGGGGGGGATGTGCGGTCCGGCCAGGAAGTAGTACAGCGGGTCCAGGATGGCCGAGAGCACCACCCAGATCGCGATCAGCCGCCACCAGTGGTGGGTCTCGCCGTGTTGTTCTGAGGGGTCGGGTCCGGTCGGCTCTGCCGCTCCCGTCTCGCTCACGCCGCCACCTGCATGAAGCCACCCATGTAGCCGAGGGTCGACATCGGCCCCCCGTTGCCGTAGAGGAAGCCCAGGCCACAGGGCACGAAGCACTGCCACCGGTAGCTACCTGGGCCCGGGCTGGTGAAGGAGAACCTGATCACCTGGTGCGGCGAGCTCGTGGTGCACGGCGCCGCTCCGCAGAGGTTGGCGTTGCTGTTGTTGCCGTACAGGGGGATGTTGATGCCGAGGGAGGGCATGGAGAACGTGTGTGCGACGCCGTTGCCGGCGTTGGAGTTGATGACCCTGAACGGCTTGCCGTTGAGGGTCGCCGCGTTCCCGTACGAGCCCGTCACCTGGCCGAGCTGCTGGTTGCGCAGCGGACTGCCCGAGTCGTAGTTGATGATGGTGACGTTGATCCGGACATGCTCGGGCACCTGGAAGGTCGTGGTGTGGACCCACTGACCCTGGGGGTTCTCGACGAGGTAGGACACCCAGGTCGGGTGGCTCCCTGACCCGTAGGTCCCCACGGACTGCAGGGTGACGTTGACCGGCGCTCCGGAAGAGTCGGATGTGAAGTCAACGGTGGGTGGCTTGCCGAGGAGATTCACGATCAGCACGACGGCCGCGACCGCCGCCACGGCGAAGAGAATGACCGTCACGGTCACCTTCCACGCCAAGCTCATGAACACCCCCGTCTCCCCGGGCAACCCGGAGACCATTTGGCTGCGCTGACTGTGCCCCTACGAGATCTGCGTCCCCAATGAAAGGAGTCTGAGATCCCGATGAGACGGAGGTTAGGTTTCGAGTACCCCGCCGTCAACTATTTCCATCCGGACCACCCCATGTCCGATGGCAACGGCCGCTGCCTCGATAGGTCCGCGGACGCCGCAATTCGGTCACGCGTGCTAGTTCTGCGACGCCTGCTCGGCCGTCGAAGCGCGGAAGGCTTCGAGGGAGGGTCCCGGGTCACGGTGGAACAGGCGATCGACTCCGAGCGAGAAGCCCCCCTCGCTGTCGATGGCGCGCCGGATGGTGACCGCCAGAGCCGGGATGGCCCAGAAGTCGCCGCAGATCCACAAGATGGCTGCCCCGATCTGCTGGTCCGCGTAGGGCGAGAGGCTGACCCCGGGCACATGGGCGTACACCGAGTACCAACTCGTCGCCGAGAACAACGAGAGCGACATGGCCATCACGAACATGACGACGTTGGTCGAGATGATGGCCCCCACTTGCCAGAGCGGGCTGGCCTTCATGTGGAAGGGGTACGAGGGGATGATCTGGAGCCAGAACAGGACCCCGGTCACGAAGAAGCTGGCGTGCATCAGCCCGATGTGGACGAACTGGTTCTCTTGTGCGGCGTCGAACAACGCGGGGAAGTGCCAGAGCACCATCACGGCGTTAAAGGAGATCAGCGCGGTCCAGGGGTTGACGATGACGCGCCCCACCGCTCGGAGGGTGTGGGAGAACCGTCCGAGGAGCACCGCCCGCACCAGCCGCCGCCGCGGACCCACCGGCAGCCCGTGGAGGAGGGGCAGCCAGGGCGCGCCGGCCACGATGAGGATCGGGGCGAAGAAGGCGATCAGGATGTGCTCGATCATGTGCACGAAGAAGTAGTCGTCGGCCCAGTAGTCGATGGGTGACATGACCGCGATGAGCAGCAGCGCGAGCCCCCCGTAGAAGAAGAGTGAGCGCAGCCGCCTGGCTCGTGTCCGCTCGGGAAGAGAGCGGCGGCGCAGGTTGGCCAGACCTGCCTCGTGGAGCAGCACGATGAGGGCCACGACGATGACGAAGGGGTCGAAGCTCCAGTTGTCGACCAGATAGCTCACGGGGCCTGTCCGTCTGTCGCAGGGATGCTGATGGTCACGGTAGTCGGGCGGGGGCTAACCCGACGAGCCGTAGGACAGGGGGATCTCGCTCGACTGCACTCGGACCCATGTGGTCCCCGACGGCGTCAGAGCGAAGACCCCGAGCGACCCACCGTCGACGGTGAAGGCGTCGACTTCCTCTGCATTGAGTGTCATGGGGGTGGCGGGTAAGGCGAGTGCCGTGGTGCGGTGCGGGAGCCGAGGCAGGGGAGCCCACAGGCGACCGCCCGACGCGATGTCGAAGGCGACCCGGCCGCCCCTCGGGGAGCCGAGAATCACGGCCAACGCGCCACCGGCGCTGACCGAACTGGAGAGGACCGAGCCCCCTGCGCCCAGCGCGAGTGGTGCCGATTCCGTCCATGGTGCGCTGCCGGTCCGCCACAGGACCACCAGTGCGCGATGTCCCGCCCGGCGTGCCGACACGAGCACCGTGGTGGTCGACCCGGTGACCTCGAGGCGGAGCACGGTGGTGGTGGAGCCCCGG
>JBEKVF010000342.1:0-3516 GCA_049514295.1 Acidimicrobiales bacterium | reverse complement strand
GGCCTTGGCGTCCACGGCGAGGGTCGCCGACGGCGCAACGGCGGCGGCGCGGCGAGAGATCCGGCGGAGCTCTGTCGTGGAAGGGGTGGTCGTCACGGGTGCCATGATCTCATACGTGCCAGACATCCCCGACATCAAGATCCCCGCCGAATTGCTCCCTTCCGACGGCCGTTTCGGGTCCGGGCCCTCCAAGGTCCGCCCGTCGCAGGTGGACGCGCTGGCCCAGGTGGCCGGGACGTACCTCGGCACCAGCCACCGCCAGAAGACGGTCAAGTCACAGGTCGGCCGGGTGCGCGCCGGCATGCGCCAGCTCTTCTCGCTCCCCGACGGCTACGAGGTGGTGCTCGGCAACGGGGGGACGACCTGCTTCTGGGACGCGGCGACGTTCGGGCTGATTCAGGAGCAGAGCCAGCACCTCAGCTTCGGCGAGTTCTCCTCCAAGTTCGCGTCCTGCGCCAAGGCCGCCCCGCACCTGAAGGAGCCCCAGGTCATCGAGTCCGAGGTCGGCACGCACCCCAAGCCGGTGGCCGACTCGTCGGTCGACCTGTACGCCCTGACCCACAACGAGACCTCGACGGGGGTTTCCATGCCCATCCGGCGGCCCGAGGGCGCCGCCCTCCCCTCCGACGGGGGTGGCCTGGTCGCGGTCGATGGGACGTCGGGCGCCGGCGGACTGCGGGTCGACCCGGCCGAGTTCGACGCCTACTACCTGGCCCCGCAGAAGTGCTTCGCCAGCGACGGCGGGCTCTGGATCGCCCTGATGTCGCCGGCCGCGCTCGAGCGGGTGGAGCGGATCGCCGCCTCCGGCCGGTGGATCCCCACGTTCCTCGACCTGAAGACCGCGGTCGACAACTCGGTGCTCGACCAGACCTACAACACCCCCGCGCTGGCCACGATCTTCCTGTTGGCCGAGCAGCTCGACTGGATGAACGGCAACGGCGGGCTGGAGTGGACGGCGTCGCGCTGCGACCGCTCGGCCGAGATCCTCTACACCTGGGCGGAGCAGTCCGGCTTCGCCCGGCCCTTCGTCGAGAACCCGGCCGACCGCAGCCACGTCGTCGGCACCATCGACTTCGTCGACGCGATCGACGCCTCCGCAATCGCCGCGGTCCTGCGGGCCAACGGGATCGTCGACACCGAGCCATACCGCAAGCTCGGCCGCAACCAGCTCCGGATCGCGATGTTCCCGGCGATCGAGCCGGACGACGTCGCGGCGCTGTGCGGCTGCATCACCCACGTGGTGGGCGCACTCGCGAGCTGAAGCTGCAAGCCGGAGTCGGGCCCCCGAAAGCCTCCGGCCCGCGGTTTGCTCCTGGCCGGCGATTGCCCCGGCCAAGCCGCCCCGAAAGAGTCGTGGTAGCCCCATGGCACCACCCACCACCCCATCTGTAATTTACCGGGTATATAGCGTCCGGGGCGGGAAAGTGGAGGTCAGAGCATGAGCACGGCAACGCTGGCCAACTCGCCTCCGGCATCCGCCGGCGACAGCCAGTGGGCAGTCGAGACCCATGGTCTGACCAAGCGGTTCGGGGACAACGTCGCCGTTGACGACGTAGAGCTCCTGGTCCCGCGGGGCTGCGCCTTCGGCTACCTCGGCCCCAACGGCGCCGGCAAGACCACGCTGATCCGGGTGCTGCTTGGCCTGACGCACGCCGACGCCGGAACGATGTCCTTGCTCGGCTACGCCGTCCCCCGCCATCGTGACCGGGCGCTGGCCCGGGTCGGGGCCATCGTGGACGAGCCTCGCTTCCACGGCCACCTGACCGGTCGCCAGAATCTGCGGATCCTCGCTGCGGCGCGTGAGCCGGCGGCCAAGGGCCGCATCGCCCCGGCACTCGAGCGCGTCGGCATCCTCCATCGGGCCGATGACAAGGTGTCGAAGTACTCCATGGGCATGCGCCAGCGCCTCGGCGTCGCCGCCTGCCTCCTCGGGGACCCCCAACTGCTCATTCTCGACGAGCCCATGAACGGCCTCGACCCGGCGGGGATGCTCGACATGCGCGACATGATCCTGTCCCTCGTCGCCGAGGGGCGCACGGTCGTGCTGTCCTCGCACCTCCTCGACGAGGTCGAGCGCACCTGCGACGCCGTGGCCATCGTGGACCGGGGCAAGGTCATCCGGCAGGGTCCGATTGCGCAGCTCCTGGCTGGCTCGTCGTTCGAGGTCCAGGTCGAGTGCTCCGAGCCGGACCGGGCGTGCCGCCTGCTCGACGCCACCACGTTCGGCGCACACGTCCAGGTGGGTCCGGACGGTCTCGCGATCACGCTGCCGGAGGGCACCGGGCGCGACGTCATCGGCGAGGTCAACCGCGTGCTCGTCGAAGGCGGCATCTCGGTGTACCGGCTCCAGCAGATCCAGGCCTCGCTCGAGTCGTGGTTCCTCGAGGTCACGAGCCGTCTGGGGGCACCCGGGTGACGACGATCTCTGACGTCGGCGCACCGGCGCCAGGTCCGGCCCCCGACACGATTCCGGCGGCGCAGCGGGGCGATCACCGCGGCTCGTGGATCCCGACGTGGGGCATGATCACCACGCGCTTCATGGAGCTGCGCAAGCGGCGGGGACTGATCATCGCCCTGATCGCCGTCAACATCGGCATCCCGGTCGTCTTCCTCGCCGTGCGCCTCATCTCCCACGCCGTGGACCCCAAGTCCTACGGGCCGGCCGGGGGCTACACCATCTTCACCACGCTGGTGCTCGGCTTCATGTACATCTTCGGGTTCATCGTGGCGGCCGTCGTCGGCTGCACGGCGGGGTCGGTCGACCTCACCGAGGGGATGTTCCGCCACCTGGTGATCACCGGCCGATCCCGCTTGGCCCTGTATCTGGCCAGGATCCCCGCCGGGCTGGCCATCGTCATCGCCATGGTGGCGATCGGCTACACGATCGTCTGCGCGGTGTGCGTGTTCGCCGCCCCGACGCAGCTCAACTACAACGGGGTGATCGTGCCGCAGGGCCTCTCGCGCCCCGCCCTGGACAGCTGGGCCGCCGCCCACGCCGACAAGGTGATCTGCAACTTCAACTACAACGGGCCGAATCCACCGCCGAACGTGCCCTGCGGCAACGGAAACGGTCCCTCGGGTCCCACCGCGGTCGTCAAGACGCCGCAGGGGACGGTCGTTCCCGTACATGTCACCCAGGCGCAGATCCGGGCCTTCGCCATCACCATGGCCAATCAGAACTACTCGGACTACCGCGCCACCTTCTTGGTCCCCTCGACCTCGTTGATGATCGACGTCGGCTTGTGGATCGCGCTGGAGGCGACCATCGGGTTCACGGTCGGCCTCGGGCTCGCCTCGCTGATGGGGCAGCGGACGGTCCCGGTCATCCTCCTCATCGTGCTCGAACTGATCCTGACGCCGCTCTTCAGCCGCCACATCATCCCGCACCTGGTCAACCTCGAGCGGGCCATCGTCGGCGTCGCCATGGTCCATATCGAACCGGGCGGGCTGCCGACGCCGTTCGGCGGCGGCGGGCCGGGCGGCGGCCAGGGGGGCGTGACGCTGATACCCGAGTCG
>JBEKVF010000341.1:0-3535 GCA_049514295.1 Acidimicrobiales bacterium | reverse complement strand
CTGCTCCAGCTGGTGCAGGGCGGCGCTCCCGATGGCGGGGCTGGCCGACTCGGGGCGGCTCACGTGGCGCAGCCGCAGGCGGTCGGGAAGGCAGGCGTGAAGGCGGGCGTGCACGAACGACCAGGCTCCCATGTTCTCGGGCTCCTCCTGGAGCCACACGGCCTCGGTCGCCTCGCTGTAACGCTCGAAGATGCCTGCGAGGAGTTCCACGGGCCACGGGTAGATCTGCTCCACCCAGACCAGGGCGATCCGGGCCGCCTCCTCGGGCTCGAGCTCCGCCCGATGCTGCTCGGCCTCGTGGCCGACCTTGCCGCTGCACAATACGATGCGACGGACCGCCGAGGGATCCTCAATGGAGTCGTCGTCGATGACGTGGCGGAACGAGCCCGACTCGAGGTCGGCGAAGGTCGAGCGCGAGGCGTGGGCCCGCAGCATCGACTTGGGCGTGACGACGATCAGGGGCCGCTTCGGGCTCGACAACGCCTGGGAGCGCAGCAGGTGGAAGTACTGCGCCGAGGTCGAGGGGATGGTCACCCGCATGTTGCCGCGGGCGCACAGGGAGAGGAACCGCTCGAACCGGGACGAGGAGTGCTCGGGCCCCTGGCCCTCATACCCGTGCGGCAGCAGCATCACGAGGCCGGCGAACTGCCCCCACTTGTTCTCGGCGGCCACGAGGAAGTTGTCGATGATGATCTGTGCCCCGTTGGCGAAGTCGCCGAACTGCGCCTCCCAGGCGACCAACGCCTCGGGCGCCTCCACCGAGTAGCCGTACTCGAAGCCGACGGCGGCGTACTCCGAGAGCAACGAGTCGCGCACGGTGAAGTTGCCCATCTCCCCCGCCGGCTCGAGCTGGTCGGCGCCGATGCGCCGCAGGCCGTCGCGGATGTGGGCCAGCGGGACGTACTCCTCGCCGTTGGAGTAGTCGACCAGCACGGCGTGGCGGTGGCTGAACGTGCCGCGGCGGGTGTCCTGACCCGTGAGGCGCACCTTCACGCCCTGGTACATGAGCGAGCCGATGGCGAGCGCCTCCGCCAGCGCCCAGTCGACGTGGCCGCCGGCGACGAGCTCGTCGCGCTGGGTGAACTGGCGCTCGAGCTTCGGGTGCACCGTGAACCCCTCGGGAACCGAGCGGACGACCGAGGACAGGGCCCGCAGCACCCCGGGCGCGACGCCCGTCTCGCCCGACGGTAGGTCCACTGGCGCGGCGTCGGGCGCCGGCAGCTCGGTCGGGGCGAGCGAGGGCTCCTGACGCACCTCGTCGAGCACGACCTGCAGCTTCGCGTTGAAGTCGTCGAGCGCGGACTCGGCCTCCTCGAGCGTGATGTCGCCCCGGCGGACGAGCGTCTCGGTGTAGAGCTTGCGCACGGAGCGCTTGGCGTCGATCCGCTGGTACATCAGCGGCTGGGTGTAGCTGGGGTCGTCGCCCTCGTTGTGGCCGTGCTTGCGGTAGCACACGAGGTCGATGACGACGTCCTTGTGGAAGGTCTGGCGAAAGGAGAAGGCCAGGCGGGCCGCCCGCACGCAGGCCTCCGGGTCGTCGCCGTTCACGTGGAAGATGGGCGCCTGGACCATCTTGGCCACGTCGGTCGGGTACACCGAGGTGCGGGCGGAGGCCGGTGCCGTCGTGAACCCCAGCTGGTTGTTGATGACGACGTGCACGGTGCCGCCGGTGCGGTAGCCCGAGAGGCCCGACAGGTTGAGCGTCTCGGCCACGACGCCCTGGCCGGCGAAGGCGGCATCGCCGTGGACGAGGACGGACATGCACGGGAACCCGAAGGTCCCGTCAGCGGCGGCAGCCGGCGTACCGTCCGTCGGCGGCGAGATGCGGTCCTGCTTCGCCCGCGTCATGCCCTCGACCACGGGGTCCACCGCCTCGAGGTGCGAGGGGTTCGACGCCAGCGTGATCGGGAGCTCCTCGCCGGCACTGGCGTGGAACACCCCGCGGGCGCCCTTGTGGTACTTGACGTCGCCCGAGCCCTGGACCGACTCGGGGTCCAGGTTGCCCTCGAACTCCTCGAAGATCTCCCGGTACGACTTGCCCACGATGTTGGCCAGCACGTTGAGCCGGCCCCGGTGCGCCATCCCCATCACGATCTCGGCCACGCCGGATCCGGCGGCGGCGTCGAGCAGCGCGTCGAGCAGCACGATGGTCGACTCCGCCCCCTCCAGCCCGAACCGCTTCTGCCCCACGTAGCGCGTGTGGAGGAAACGCTCGAAGACCTCGGCCGCGTTGAGCCGGTCGAGGATGTGGCGCTGCTCGTCCGGGTTGAGGGTGATCGGCTGGCCCTCGACGTGCTGCTGGATCCAGCGCTTCTGCTCAGGATCCTGAATGTGCATGTACTCGATGCCGAGCGTCCGGCAGTAGGCGTCGCGCAACACGTGGAGGATGTCGTCGAGGGTGGCCGTCTCGCGGCCGGCCAGGCCGTCGGCGACGAACTGGCGCGGTAGGTCCCAGATGGTCAGGCCGTAGGTCAGCGGGTCGAGCTCGGGGTGGATGTGCGGGGCCTCGGCATCGAGCGGGTCGAGGTGTGCGATGAGGTGCCCACGCACCCGGTACATGTTGATGAGCGCCTGCACCCGGACCTGCTTGAGCAGCCGCTGGTGCTCACCCTCGCCGGTGCCGACGCCGGCGTTGTTGTCCGGCTGCCAGCGGACGGGCTCGTACGGCACGCCCATCGACTCGAAGAGCGCGTCGTAGAAGCCGTCGGCCCCGGTCAGGAGCGCGGCCACCCGGGCCAGGAACAGACCGGACTCGGCGCCCTGGATGATGCGATGGTCGTAGGTGGAGGTGAGGGTCACGACCTTGCCGAGCCCGAGCTGCGCCAGCACCCGGGGGTCGGCCGCCTCGTACCCGGCCGGGTAGCCGAGCGAACCCACACCGATGATGGCCCCCTGCCCGGGCATGAGGCGCGGCACCGACTGCACGGTCCCCAGGGTCCCGGGGTTCGTGAGCGACACCGTCGTCCCCGCGAAGTCGTCGGGGGCGATCTTGTTCGTGTGGATCTTGCGGATGAGGTCCTCGTAGGCCAGGACGAAGGAGCGGAAGTCGAGCGTGTCGGCGTCCTTGATGCACGGCACGAGCAATGTGCGGCTGCCGTCGCTCTTCTCCTGGTCGACGGCCAGCCCGAGCCCCACGTGCTTGTGGTGGACGACGCCGGGTTTCCCGGTGCCGTCGGCGTCCTCGACGAAGGCCGAGTTCAGGGCGGGCACGTCGCTGAGGGCGCGCACGACGGCGTAGCCGATGAGATGGGTGAAGCTGACCTTGGCACCTGTCGTCCGCGCCAGCTGGTTGTTGAGCACCAGGCGGTTGACCTCGAGCAGGCGGGCCGGCACCGAGCGGACGCTCGTGGCCGTGGGCACGCCCAGGCTCGCCTCCATGTTGGCCACGATGCGAGAGGCGGCACCCCGCAGGACGGTGGCCTGCTCGCCACCCGCCTCGGCGGCCGGAGTCGCAGCCGGGACGGGTGCCGCCGGGGCCGCGTGGGCCTGGGATTGGGCCTTGGCCTGGGCGGAGGGCGCGGGCTGGGGAGCGGGA
>JBEKVF010000340.1:0-3537 GCA_049514295.1 Acidimicrobiales bacterium | reverse complement strand
GCAGCTTTCGCAATCCCCAAGGTCGAGTGCCCCTGATATCGACGTCTCGACCGCTCCGGACAGCGAGCACCGATGGAGCGCCAGAAGGCCGGTCACGGAAACCAACGCTTCCCGGCTACGAGAAAACTGCAAGGACCCAGTCCACACGACGGCGATTGGCGGCCATACGCCGAAATCATCGACGACCGCCGAAAGTCAGGCCATTAAGAGGGAAGGTGGGCTGCCGCCATTGCTTCACGAACATCCCACGCTTCCTGACTGCAGACACCGAGGTGCGTTGCCTGCACTGACCATTGACGGCTCTTCGGATCCTGACGGGGAGCCCCATTGACTCCGTTCCCTAGCTTGACGCGCGGCGATGGACCCGCACTCCCGCCCCCTCAAGCTGTCCTCGACCAAGCCTGTGAGCACGTCGACGCTTTGCCTGTCGTGCCACACCCGTGCCACACGCAGTGGCACGCGAGAGTTTTTCACGGTCAATGAGGTGTACGGCGAGTAATCGGAGAAACCGTCTCTGAGCTGGATATCCATTGCGAATTCCTGGTGGGCGCTGCGGGACTCGAACCCACGACCTCAGCCGTGTGAAGGCTGCGCTCTAACCAGCTGAGCTAAGCGCCCTTTCGGATTTGCCGGACCACAACCGTAGCCTGCGTCACGTCGTCCACCTGCGACGGTCGGGCGATTTGGGGGGTCCCAGTGGCACCGGTACCCTGACTTCGGCATGACCTCCCCCGCCGGCAACGGCAGCAACAGTCCCCAGACCTGGAGTGCACGGCTCCTCGGCGCGTTCATGGGCCCCCGGGGCGGGACCGGCGGATCGAACGGGACCCCCGATACCGGTGAGATCCTGCCCGCCGAAGAGCGCAAGGCGGCCATGTCGGGCCTCGATCCGATGGAGGCCAAGTGGAGCCTGGGGGCGTTCGTGCTGGCGACCGTTGCCGGCATTGCCATTCCCGCCTACATCATCGCCGAGAACAAGGTCACCAAGAGGGGGAAGGACACCATCGCCGTCGCCCCCGACGCCAAGTTGCTGGGCGGGGTGCTCCTGTTGCTGTGCGTCATCGGGTTCCTGGCGTTGTGGAAGCGGAAGCGCACCCTCGTCGCCTTTGACCTCTTCCTGCTGGGATTCGGCTTCACGCTCTTCGTCGGGCTCGTCGGATTCGTCTTCATCCTCCTCGGCGGCTGGCTCATGCTGCGGGCCTGGCGCCTCAACAAGTACGGCACCACCAACTCCAAGGCGATTGCGAGCCAGGTGCGGGACCGTCCCCGCGGGCGAGATCGAAAAGAGGCCGCCAAGACTGCTGGGAAGGCAACCGGGAAGACACCGGCGAAGTCGGGTGCTCCCAAGCCACCAACCGCCAACAAGCGCTACACGCCCAAGTCGGCACCCCGGAAAAAGATCCCCAAGCCCACCGAATAGTTCCGTCTGGAGCGAGAGGCGGTCAGCCGGCCGGCTCGACCAGAAGCGCAGAGCGCAGCAGCTGGAGCACGTCCGCCCGGCGGCGCACGAGCGAGCGGGCCGTCGGCTCCTCCCCCAGTGCCCGCAGCACCTCCACCTCGGTGACCATGCCGATCACCGTGGAGTAGATGGCCAGCAGCAACAGGCCGGGATCGTGCCGGCGCATCGTGCCCGCGTCCATCTCGGCCTCCAGGAACGAGGTGGCCCGCTCCACGAGCGGCCCGAGCGCGAGCGTCATCTGCGTTGCCGCCGGTGGCCCGAGCCGGCCCACCTCGCGCAGCAGCCCCAGCAGCTCGGGCTGGCGGGCGGCAAGCCGGAACACCGAGCGCACCACCGCCTCCACTCGGGCCCACCCCTCCCCGGCGCCCCGGAGCGCCGTCTCGAGCGCCTCGGAGAGGTCACGGGCGCTCCGGGCGATCACCGCCTCCAGGAGGGCGTCCTTGGAGGGGAACCAGTAGAGGATCGACTGCTTCGTGAGATCCAAGCTCTTGGCCGTCGCGTCGAGCGATGTGGCCTCATAACCCCTGGTGGCGAACGAGGCGAGCGCGGCATCGAGGATGCGGTCGCTGGTCGCGCGGGTCGGCACTTACCAAATGGTAGACAGATTCGGGCTCCGGTGCTAGAAAATCCCGGTGCCGATCGAGCGGGACCTCCGCGGCAAGCGCTTCTTCATCACGGGCGCCACGGGCTTCCTGGGCACCGCCCTGGTCGAGCGGATCCTGCGCTGCATCCCCGAGGCCGAGATCACCGTCCTGGTGCGGCCGGGGCGCCGGGCCGACGCCTCGGCACGGCTGGCCCGTGAGGTGATCAAGAACGACTGCTTCGACCGTCTGCGCTCCGAGTTGGGCGAGGGCTTCGCCGACGAGGTGGCCCGACGGGTGAAGGCCGTCGCCGGGGATGTGGGTCGCGACGGGCTCGGGCTCGACGACGAGGGTCGGGAGGCCCTGGCCGGCGCGGGGGTCGTCATCCACTCGGCCGCCACGGTGTCCTTCGACGCCCCGCTCACCCAGGCGGTCGAGATCAATCTTCTGGGCCCGTCACGCGTGGCCGCAACGATCGCCGAGGTCGGCTCGGAGGCACACCTAATCACGGTCTCGACCGCGTACGTGGCCAGCACGCACCAGGGCGAGGCCAAAGAGGAGCTCCTGACCGAGAACCGCTTCACCCTCGACGTTCCCTGGGAGGACGAGGTGGCGTCGGCACGGCGGCTCCGCGCTGACTTGCAGGCCGAGTCGCGCAAGCCCGAGCGGCTGCGCGAATTCACCAAGAGGGCGCGCACGGAAATCGGGGCAGCCGGTGATCACCTGATCGCGGCGCGGGCCGAGAAGGTGCGCGAGGAATGGGTCAGCGACGAGCTGGTGAAGGCGGGCATGGCCCGCGCGCTGTCGTTGGGATGGCCGGACGCGTACCCCTTCACCAAGGCGTTAGGCGAGCGGGCGCTCGTCGAGCAGTGGGAGGGCCGGGTTCCGATCACATTCGTGCGCCCGTCGATCATCGAGTCCGCCGTCGCAGAGCCGCGTCCAGGCTGGATCCGCGGCTTCCGCATGGCGGAGCCAATCATCGTCTCCTACGCGCGTGGCCTGCTGCGCGAGTTCCCCGGTGTGCCCGAGGGCATCGTCGACGTCATCCCCGTCGACCTGGTCGTGGCGGCCATCCTGGCCGTGGCGGCGCGCGGGCCCGAGCCGGGACGGCCGAAGGTGTACCACGTGGCCTCGGGCGTACGGAACCCGCTGCGCTATGGGCGCCTGGTCGAGCTCTCGACCGACTTCTTCCAGCGGAACCCGCTCTACGACGATCGTGGTCAGCCCATCAACGTGCCGGAATGGTCCTTCCCCGGCCGGGGGCGGGTGCAGCGGCAGCTCCGGCGGGCCGACGCCGTCATGACGTTCGCGGAGAAGCTGCTCACTGCCTTGCCGATCCGGGGGAAGCAGGCGCAGCTGGCCGCCCGGATCGAGGACCGTCACGCACTCGCCAAGCGTGCCCTCGGCTACGTCGAGCTGTACGGCGCGTACACCGAGACCGATGCACGCTACCGGGTCGACAATCTCATGGAGCTCTGGGAGGCGTGCGACGGCGAG
>JBEKVF010000339.1:0-3559 GCA_049514295.1 Acidimicrobiales bacterium | reverse complement strand
GTGCGCTCCGGCGCCAGCCCGAGCGCCCACAGGTCGTCGCCCACCGAGTCGTAGAGGCTCGGCTCGGGCAGCGGCGGGGCCTCGGCCCCCACCACGATCCCGGGCAGGCGGTCCGGCGTCCCCTGCGCCGCCGCCCCGGCCGCCCACAGCAGCCGGCGCCGGGTGGCCGTCGTCCCTTTGACCTCACCGTCCTCCCCCTCGGGGTCGAGCGCGCCGGCGGCGGCCAGCGTCTCGAGCTGGGCCTGGGTGACCCCGGCGCGGCGCACCAGGTCCTCGCCCCCGCGCCAGGGCCGGCCGGCCGCGATCCGCTCCGCCGTCGCCTCGCCCACCCCGCGCACCGACCCGAGCCCGAGACGCAGCACGGCGTCGCCCGCCGCCCCGGCCTCGAGCGACACCCCCACCTCGGAGCGGTTCACGTGGGGCCGGCGCACGCGCACCCCGTGCCGGCGGGCGTCGGCCACCAGCGACTGGGGCGACCAGAAGCCCATGGGCTGTGAGTTCAGCAGCCCCGCGGTGAAGGCCGCCGGGTAGTGCAGCTTCAACCACGCCGAGGAGTACACCAGGTGCGCGAACGACACCGAGTGCGACTCGGGGAAGCCGAAGTTGGCGAAGGCGGCGAGCGCCTCGAAGACCTGGTCGGCCACCGGGCCCGTCACCCCGCGCGCCGCCATCCCGTCGTAGAGGCGCGCCCGCATCTTCTCCATGCGCGCCGCCGAGCGCTTGGCCGCCATGGCCTGGCGCAGCTCGTCGGCGTCGGCCGCGCTGAAGCCGGCGATGGCGACGGCCATCTCCATCAGCTGCTCCTGGAAGAGCGGGACCCCGAGCGTGCGCTTGAGGATCGGCTCGAGCAGCGGATGGAGGTAGGTGACGGGCTCCTCGCCGCGGCGCCGGCGGATGTAGGGGTTCACCGCGTGGCCCTGAATGGGGCCGGGCCGGATGAGCGCGACCTCGATGGCGATGTCGTAGAAGGTGCGGGGCCGCACCCGGGGCAGCGTCCCCATCTGGGCCCGGCTCTCGACCTGGAAGACCCCGACCGTGTCGGCCCGGCACAACAGGTCGTAGACCGCGCGCTCCTGGGGCAGCTGCCCCAGGTCGACGTCGGCCCCGTGGAAGTCGCGCACCAGGTCGACCATGCGGTGCAGCGCCTCGAGCATGCCGAGGCCGAGCAGGTCGAACTTCACCAGCCCGATGGCGGCGCAGTCGTCCTTGTCCCACTGCAGCACGCTGCGCCCGGGCATGCGGCCCCACTCCACCGGGCAGACCTCGACCACCGGCCGGTCGCACAGCACCATGCCGGCCGAGTGGATGCCGAGGTGGCGCGGCCGGTCGAGCACCTCGGCCGCCAGCTCGGCCACCAGCGGCGGCACGCCGCCACCCGCCGAACCCGCCGACTCGGCCACCTCGGCCACGGCGGCCGCCGACGACGGTCCGCGCCCGTGCCCGGCGTCGATGCCCGCCGCCCAGGTGTCCACCTGCTCGGGGGTGAAGCCGAACGCCTTGCCGACGTCGCGCACGGCCGAGCGCGGCCGGTAGGTGATGACGTTGGCCACCTGCGCGGCGTGGCGCCGCCCGTAGCGCTCGTAGACGTACTGAATGACCTCCTCGCGCCGCCCCGACTCAATGTCCACGTCGATGTCCGGCGGCCCGTCACGCGCCGGCGAGAGGAAGCGCTCGAAGAGCAGCCCGAGGTCGACCGCGTCGACGTTGGTGACGCCGAGCGCGTAGCAGACGGCCGAGTTGGCCGCCGAGCCACGCCCCTGGCAGTAGATGTCGAGCCGCCGGCACACCTGTGCGATGTCCCACACCACGAGGAAGTAGCCGGCGAAGCCCAGCGCGCCGATCACCTCGAGCTCGTGCTCAATCTGCTTCCACGCGCCGGGCACCCGCTCGTCGTCGGGCGGCCCGTAGCGCGCCGTGGCGCCCTCGGTCACCAGCTGGCGCAGGTAGCCCTGCTCGTCCATGCCCTCGGGCACGGGGAAGTCCGGCAGCCGCGGCGCGACGAGGCGCAGGTCGAACGCACAGGCCTGCCCGAGCTCGGCGGCGCGCGCGACCACGCCGGGCCAGCGGGCGAAGCGCCGGGCCTGCTCGGCGGCGGAGCGCAGGCAGGCCGCCGGGGCCGACGGCAACCAGCCCTCGAGCTCGGCCAGGGGTCGGCGCGCCCGCACCGCGGCGAGCGTGGTGGCGAGCCGGAACCCGGCCGGCGTCGCGTAGTGCACGTTGTTGGTCGCCACGGCGTCGACGCCCCAGGTGACGGCGAGATGCGCCAGTGCGTCGTTGCGCGCCGTATCGAGCGGGTCCCCGTGGTCCCACAGCTCCAGCGCGACGTTGGCGCGGCCGAACGCGTCGACGAGGCGCCCCACCTCCCGGGAGGCCGCCCGGGGCCCGGCATCCATCAGCGCGGCGGGGATCGCCCCCTTCCGGCAGCCGCTCAGCACCAGCCAGTGGCCGCCCGCGGCGCGGGCCAGCGCGTCGAGCGTGAAGACCGGCCGCCCCTTCTCCCCGCCCTCGAGGTGCGCGTCGGCCAGCACCGTCGAGAGGCGGGCGTAGCCGTCGGGGTCGCGGGCGAGCACGACGAGGTGCGTCCCGGTCGGGTCGGCCTCGCCGGTGCGCGGGCTGGCCGGGGCGAGCGTCACCTCGGTCCCGAAGACGGTCGGCAGCCCGCACACCCGCGCCGCCTCGGCGAAGCGCACCACGCCGTAGAAGCCGTGGTGGTCGGTCAGCGCCAGCGCGGCGAGCCCGAGCCGGTCCGCCTCGGCCACCAGCTCCTCGGGATCGCTGCTGCCGTCGAGGAAGCTGAACCCCGAGTGGGCGTGGAGCTCGGCATAGGCCTCAGTCATAGAGCGCCTCGACCCACCACAGCCCCCGCTCGGTGCACAGCAGGCGCGCCACGCCGTCCGCGGTGACCACCTGCAGGCGGGCCCGCCGACGGCGCACCGACCACCAGCGCTCGGTCACCGGCCAGGGGCCGGCCCACCCCACGACCGGCTGCCAGGGACCGCCGTCGACCGACAGCCGCTCGATCCCCGCCGTGAGCAGCCCCCGCCCGCTGACCTCGACCACGCGGCCGGCCGCGTCGGCCACCTCGGCGCGGCGCGGGGTCCGCAGCACGTCGCTCGGCGCGGGTGGCGGCACCCGCCCCGGCCACGGCGCGCCGCCCGCTACGCCCGCATCGGTGTCGGGGCTCCCCCAGGGCACCAGCACCGACTGGCCGGCCGGGTCCCGGCCGCCCTGCACCCGGCCCATCAGCACGGCCTCCACCCCCAGGCGCTCCTGCACCCGGGCGAAGGAGCGGGCGGCCCGGGCGTCGGCCTCCGACGCGCCGCCGAAGAAGCCGGGCTGGGAGGGCGGGGGCGGCGTGTCGGCACCCTGGTCGGGGCCCTCGCCCCGGGCCACGCGCAGCCGGCGCTCGATGGCGCGGTCGCGCAGCCCCGCCAACTCCCCGCTCTCCCCCCGCGCCACCGCATGACAGGCGGCCGCATCGGCCCCGAAGCGGTCCGAGATGCTCGCCGCGGGCAGCGCGGCGAACTGCCCCAGGGTGGTGACCCCGAGCCGCTGCAAG
>JBEKVF010000338.1:0-3584 GCA_049514295.1 Acidimicrobiales bacterium | reverse complement strand
GGGCGACCTGGGGAGGGGGCGGCGGGCTGCCCTGAGTATCGGCGTCGGATTGGGGCGCGGATGGCGTGGAAGGTGCTCCGCGGCGGAAGGAAACGTGGCTCGTGGTGGTCACGGCGCCCACGGTAGTGGCAGGGTGGGGCCCCCGGTAGCTGAACCGGGGGCAAGGAGGAGCGGTGATGGCCTGGGATTTCTCAACCGAGCCCGAGTTCGAGGAGAAGTTGGAGTGGATGCGTGGCTTCGTGCGGGAGGAGGTCTTCCCGCTCGAGACATTGGACCTCACCTACGACCAGTTGCTCCAGGTGATGCGGCCCCTCCAGGAGCGAGTCAAGGCCGAGGGCCTGTGGGCGGTCCACCTGCCGCCCTCGTTGGGCGGGATGGGCTTCGGGCAGGTGAAGTTGGGTCTGATGCACGAGATCCTGGGGCAGTCGCCGCTGGCGCCGGTGGTATTCGGCAACAATGCGCCGGATTCGGGGAACGCGGAGTTGCTGGCGGTGGGTATCGAGGCCACGGGCGATGAGTCGCAGCGGGAGCTGTGGCTGCAGCCTTTGTTGGACGGGGAGTTGCGCTCTGCTTTTTCGATGACGGAGCCCAACACCGCTGGATCTGATCCGACGCTGTTGACGACGTCGGCGGTGCGGGACGGCGACGAGTGGGTGATCAACGGGCACAAGTGGTTCACATCCAACGGATCCGTGGCCGACTTCTTGATCGTGATGGCCGTGACCAATCCAGACGTCCATCCGTACCAGGGGTCGTCGATGATCATCGTGCCGGTGGACACGCCCGGGGTGGACATCGTGCGGGACGTGTCGACGATGGAGGACCCGCACACGCCGTACGGGCGCTTCGGGAACCACGCCGAGATCATCTACCGCGACGTCCGGGTGCCGGCCGGGAACATCGTGGGCCGGGAGGGCTCGGGCTTCGCGCTGGCGCAGCACCGGCTGGGGCCCGGTCGGATCCACCACTGCATGCGGTGGCTGGGGCAGTCCCGGCGGGCGTTCGACATGCTGTGCGAGCGAGCGGTGTCCCGCTACGCGCACGGGTCCATGCTGGCGGAGAAGCAGACCATCCAGAACTGGGTGGCGGACTCCATGGCCGAGATGCAAGCGGCCCGGCTCATGACGTTGCAGGCCGCCTGGAAGATGGATCAGGAGGGGGCGGCGGCGGCCAGGGTCGAGATTGCGATGATCAAGTACTTCGGGGCCAAGGTGCTCTACGACGTCATCGACCGCTCCATCCAGGTACACGGCTCGCTCGGGTATTCCTCGGACCTGCCGCTGGAGTCGATGTACCGAGCGGCGCGGGCGGCCCGGATCTACGACGGGCCCGACGAGGTGCACCGCCAGACGGTGGCCCGGCGGGTGCTCAAGGGGTATTCGGCGCACGAGGTGCCGTCCGAGCACATCCCGACGCGGCGGGGCGAGGCGCAGCGCCGCTTCGCCGATCTGCTGGACGCTCTCACCGTCGACGCGTAGGGAGAGGCCGGTGGGGGGCTTGCTGCGCCGGAGCGGCCGGGTGCGACGGCCGGCGGCGTGGATCGTGGGGATGGCGTTGACGGGGCTGGTGGTGATGGCGGGCTGTGGCGGGGCATCCACACCGAGCTCTACTTCGGCTACCACGTCTCATCCGACGTCGAGGTCGACTTCGGCGTCAACGTCAACGTCGACACCGAGTACGGCGGGCTCGCAGGGCTCGACGTTGGCCACACTGCCGATCGTGCACTGCCAGACGTCCTTTGCCATCACCCCTTCACCGACGACGGTGCCGCTTCCGACCTCGGCGACGGTAAGCGTGCCCACCGGTGAGGCAGCGAGCCTGGTCGTCTACAGCGACGACGCCGGCATCATGATGCTGATTGGGCCCTCCGGCTGGACATGCCACGGGATGTACGGAGCGGACGGCAGCGGAGGGCTGCTGATCTCGCCCGCGGGCGAGTCCGTCCCGTCCGATCCCGACACGGGGTGGTACCTGCCGGCGTCGTCGTCGGACGAGGCGATCGTGGGGTACGAGACCGGGGGGAGCCCCGTGCAAGGAGCGGCACTGGCCTGCCCGCTGTTCCCGGCGGCGGCGGCGGCGACAAAACAAGATCTCGGTCGAGGGTGCGTCGTGACGCGTCCCGTGCAGGAGACCCTCGCCGGAACTGCGTCGAGCGAGGTCGGGTTCGAGGACCCCGCGGGCGTGGCCGGCGACGGGATTCCCTCGGGCGGTCAGAACGCGGCGAACGGGGTGATGCTGTACCTGCCCGGACAGGGCAAGGCCAGCGCGTACCTCGTCACGTGCACGCTGCCGGACTCTGAGCGCAACATGTGCACCACGGTGCTCAATCACTTCATCGCGCTGTATGGCTGAGAGCGCCGGACGGACCTGTCGGCCCCTTGCTCACTCCGGGGTGTGGCAGACCGCCTCGACGTTGTTCCCGTCTGGATCGCGCACGAACGCGCCGTAGTAGCTGGCGTGGTACTCCGGCCAGAGCCGGGGCTCGTACAGCACCTCGGCGTCGGCGCCCCGGGCGGCGTCGAAGAAGGCGTGCACCGCGGCTCGGTCGGGCGCGGTGAACGCGATGTGCGTCTCCCGGAATCCTTCGCCCGTCTGCTGCTGCCCTATCCAGAACGTTGGATTTGGAGGGACCCCGTAGCCGATGGCGGGGCCGAACTCCATGACGCGCTCGCCTCCGAGAGGGGCGAGGACGGCGTCGTAGAAGTCGGCGCTCTTTGCGAAGTCGGCGCACTGGATGGAGATGTGATCGAGCATGGTGACAGTCTGCCAGCGACCCGGCTGTGCCGCGCCCACGGGCCTGCGTCCTAACCTGCGCAGGTGATCTTGGCGACGACCGACTGGGCGACGATCGCCACGTTCGCCACCGCCGCCGGCACGCTCGTGCTGGCGGTCGCCACCTTCGCCTCTGTGCGCTCGGCCAACCGGTCGGCCCGGGTGGCCGAGGCGGCCTTCCAGGTCAACCTGCGGCCGGTACTTGTCACCTCGCGCCTACAGGACCCCGTGCAGAAGATCAGATGGGTCGACGATCACTGGTCGCACGTCGAGGGGGCTCTGGCCAGCGTCGAGATGGTCGACGGGAGCATCTACCTCGCGATGTCGCTGCGCAACGTCGGCTCGGGCCTGGCCGTGACCTTCGGGTGGAGCGTGATGACCCGGCTGGCCACGGCGGACGTCCCGCATGCGGAACCTGATCAGTTCCGCATGCAGACCCGCGACCTCTACATCGCCGCCGGGGACATGGGGTTCTGGCAGGGCGCCATCCGGGAGCGAGAAGATCCCGACTACGCCGCTTTGACCCGCGTCATCCAAGAGGGGGAACCCTTCACGATTGAGCTGTTGTACGGGGACCACGAGGGTGGGCAGCGCACCGTCACGCGCTTCGGCATGAGCGCCCGGCAAAACGCCGAGGGCACGAAGTGGTTCCCCTCCGTTGCACGTCACTGGAACCTGGATCGTCCCGATCCGCGGTAGGGGGTCCGCCCGTAGAGGCCACGTCCGCTGAGTTGAGCCGCTGCCTGCCTGTACGGGGCGCCGGAGACTACGGGCGCAGGCCTCGCAGGAGAGAAGTGCAAACCCGGTCGTAT
>JBEKVF010000337.1:0-3602 GCA_049514295.1 Acidimicrobiales bacterium | reverse complement strand
GTCGTGCAGCTCGACGGCGTCGACGTCCGTGCCCTCGTCCCGGTGACCGACACCGCGGCCGCGACCTCGGACATCGGGGAGCCGGGCCGCTTGGTCTTCCGCAGGATGGCCATGCGCAGCGGCATCTCCGACTACGGCTATGCCTTCGCCCCCGAGGGGGGTGCGTGATGCCGCGGCGGGTCGCCATCGTCGGTGCGGGCATGACGCCCTTCGCCGAGCACTTCGACCTCGGGATCAAGGAACTGGTGCCCATGGCGGTCTCCGAAATGGCCGCCAGCGTCGACCGGGGCTTGGACCGGTCCGACATCGAGGCGGCGTGGTTCGGCGAGCTGGCCACCACCGACGGGTTCCCCTCCGGCATCCTGGCCGACAGCTGCGGGCTCCTCGACATCCCCGTCACCAGGGTCGAGAACGCGTGCGCCACCGGCCAGGACGCGCTGCGCAACGCGGTGTTCGGCGTGGCGTCGGGCTACGTCGACGTCGCCCTCGTCGTGGGCGCCGACAAGGTGCGCGAGACCTCCGCCCGCACCACCTTCTGGGACTGGATGGCCATGACCCGGGACATGGCCTGGGACTACCCGCTCGGTTTGGTGGCGCCGGCCAACTTCGCGCTGCACGTCCGCCGGTACCTCCACGAGGCGCCGGCGACGCGCGAGCACCTCGCCATGATCGCGGTCAAGAACCACAAGCATGCGGTGACGAACCCCAAGGCCCAGCTGCGGCAGGAGATCACCGTCGAACAGGTGCTGTCCGCCCCCATGGTGGCCGAGCCCTTCGGCGTGTTCGACTGCACCCCGCAGTCCGACGGTGCCGCGGCGCTGCTCGTCGTCGGAGAGGAACTGGTGGCCCGCTACACGGACCGACCGGTCTGGGTGCGGGGCATGGGCAATGGCGTCGATCGCGTGATGCACCAGCACAAGGTCGACATGACCACGTTCCCCGCCACGGTCAAGGCCGCCAAGGCCGCGTACGCCATGGCGGGGGTGGGTCCGGCGGACATCGACGTCGCGGAGGTCCATGACTGCTTCACCGGCGTCGAGCTCATGAGCTACGAGGACCTGGGCTTCGCGGAACGGTTCCGCGGTCACGAGCTGGTCGAATCCCGCGACCACTACGTGGGTGGAAGGATCCCGGTGAACCCCAGCGGCGGGCTCAAGGCGAAGGGCCATCCGCCGGGGGCGACGGGCGTCGCTCAGGTCGTCGAGCTCTTCGAGCAGCTGCGCGGCGAGTCGACGAACCAGGTCGACGGCGCCCGCATCGCCCTGGCGCACAACATCGGCGGCCCCACCGCCGTGTCGGCGGTCACCATCCTCGATGCTGACCGGCCTTGACGCGACATCCGGCTCTCACACGCCGGAGGGGAACGCACCGTAGGCCAGCCTGACGCCGGCGACGAGCTCCTCGGCCTCCAACCGTTTCCCGCTGCGCGACCGGTAGGTCCCCTCGCCCTTGCGCCAGCCCTCCATCCGGAAGAGCGTGTTGCCCTCCACCCGGAGCACCTGGCCACTCAGCCAACCCGAGTGTGGCGACGCCAGGTACGCCACCACGGGTGAGATCAGGCCGGGATCGAGGGGGTCGAAGTCGTTCTCCTCGGGGATGCCCGAGCCGAAACTGGAGAGATCGGCGGACATGCGCGTGCGGGCCACGGGCGACACGGCGTTGGCCGTCACCTCGTAACGGGCCATCTCGAGCGCCGTGGTGAGCGTCAGCGCAATGATGCCGCCCTTGGCGGCGGCGTAGGAGGCCTGGCCGATGTTGCCGCTGAACCCTGCCCCCGACGTCGTGTTGATGATCCGGCCGCCCGATCCCTTGCCCGCCTTCGCCATCGAGCGCCAGTGGTCGCAGGCGTGCTTGGTCATCTGGAACGTCCCCTTGAGGTGCACCGCGATGACCGCGTCGAAGTCGTCCTCCGTCATGGACGTGATCATCCGGTCGCGCAGGATCCCGGCGTTGTTCACCACCGCGTCGAGCCGGCCGAAGCGCTCCACCGCGGCCGCCACGATGCGCTCGCACGTCGTCCAGTCGGCCACGGAGCCCTTCTCCGCATAGGCGTCGCCGCCCATGGCCGCGATCTCGGACACGACCTGGTCCGCCGGGTCCTCGTCGGTGGACTCGCCGCGCACGCCGACCCCGGGGTCGACGACGACCACGCGGGCACCCTGACGGGCCAGCTCCAGGCAGTGTTCCTGGCCGATTCCCCGGCCACCTCCGGTGACGATCGCCACCCTTCCCGTGAGCAGTCCCATGCCCGCAGGGTATCGAAATGACAACCGTAAGGAAATCTGTAACCGGAGCGCTGGTGCCCGGTGCTGCCGGGGCGAGAGCCCGCCGCCGCCCTCAGAGGCTCATCGATCCGGCGTCGACGGCGATGGTCGAGCCGGTGATGTACCTGGCCTCGTCCGAGGCAAGGAAGGCAACGACGGCACTCACGTCCTCCGGCTGGAGCATCTCGACGGGCAACGCGTTCGTCATGGCTCCCTGGAGGTGTGGGTGCGCCATGATCACCTCAATCAGGCCCGGGTTCTCGACGACCATGGCCGTGGCCACCCCGGTGGGAGCAATCGCGTTGACGCGGATGTTGTGGGAGCCGAGGAACCCGGCGTACGCCTTGACCAGCGAGACGATCGCCGTCTTGGCGCACGTGTAGGAGTCCGAGCCGCCGTGCCCGTCCGTGAAGGCCTTGAGCCCGGCCACCGAGCTGGTGGCGATGATGGAGCCGCCGTTCCCCTTCTCAATGAGATGGGGGATGGCGACCTGGAACGTGTTCCACACACCGGTCAGCATCACGTCGATGCCCATCTTGAACATGGCCGCCTCGTCCTCCTCCTTGGCACCGGTGAGGATGACCCCGGCGTTGGCGAGGACGATGTCGATGTGCCCGAAGGTCTCGACCCCGGCGTCGAAGGCCGACCGCACCTGTGAGATCTCGCGGACGTCGGCGATCGCCGTGTGGGCCCGGCGCCCGGTCTCCTCCACGAGCCGGGCCGTCTCCTTGAGGTCGGCTTCGGTGGACAGCGGGTAGGGGACTCCCGGGATCTGCTCACAGATGTCGGTCGCCACGATGTCGGCACCGCCCTGCGCCAATCGCACCGCGTGCGCCCGCCCCTGCCCGCGCGCCGCGCCGGTGATGAATGCAACCCGGCCGTCGAAGATGCCCATCGGGCCCCCTTCCCCATTTCTGGAAATGCTTACCGGAAGAGATGCTATAAACGGTCCCCCCCAACGTCAACCGTTCCGGGGGTGCCGATCAGGCCCCGTCCTCGGGCGCGTCAAGCAGGGCCATGATCACGAACGCTGTGTTCCTCTCCAGATCCCGACCGTTGAGGGCCTCCCCGTAGAGGTGGCGGTACGACCATGTCCGCTCGAGCATGCTCGTGAAGAGCAGCCCGATCTGCGTGCGATCCGCGAACGGACGCCCGCGGAGCGCCTCGAGTGCCCTGCCGGCCCGGCGGCACGAGGCCAGATGGCGCCTCATGCCCGCCTCCCGCAACTCCTCGTCCTCATGGGCGGCCTGTGACCACGCGACGATGAAGGTGCCGTATTCGTCCATGAACGCGAAGTACTCGTGCACCCAGGCGGCCAGTGACGCCGCCCTCTCCTCG
>JBEKVF010000336.1:0-3641 GCA_049514295.1 Acidimicrobiales bacterium | reverse complement strand
CGGAACTGTCAACGGATCCGTTGAGCGTTCGCCGGATGGGTGCACGGGCTCGAATCCGGCAACCGGGGGCGGGTCCGCGGCCGCTCCTGGCCTGCCCTTTTGCAACACGGGGTGACGGGTCGACGCACGCCGGGGGGAATGACGCCGCGGGAAAGGATCCGGAAAGGGCAGCACTCGGCCCGGCGCACGAACCGTTCTCCGTCCGAACGGCGGCCGGAGGTCCCGACGCCGGCACTCACCATGGAGGGCACCGATGGTCGTGTGGCACCTGGCCGATGTCTCCCTGAACCCGAGCGTGAACGCGCTGCCCGGCGGGGGGACCCTGCAGGACCTGACCAACGGCCTCGGCGCCTGGGCGCTGATCGCCTCGTTGGCCGGCCTCCTCTTCGGCGCCGCCGCCTGGGCGCTGGGCGTGCACTCCCAGAACTTCCAGCAGTCGTTGGTGGGTCGCCGGGCGGTGCTGGTGTCGGGGCTGGCGGCACTGCTCATCGGTGCGGCGCCTCCGATCATCAATTTCTTCTTCCACACCGGCACCAACCTGCACTGACGTCGCTGCGGGGCCCTCGCCATGCTGGCCGCCGGGTGCACCGGCCTGGACGCGCTCAACCCGATCTGCCAGGTCGGGAGCCTCGGGGGCTCCATCGCGGCATCGGGCTTCGAGTCCGTCCTCAGCGGCATCAGCCAGTGGGTGGCGAGCGGAGCCGAGTGGCTGCTCGGCCAGATCGGCGACGTGCTCGTGTCCACGACGACGGTCGACGTCGGCGCGACCTGGTTCCGCACCCACTACGGCCAGATGACGGCGTTGGCGGGGGTCGTCATCCTGCCCATGCTCCTCGTCTCGACCCTGCAGGCGATCGTGCGCCAGAACCCGGGGCAGCTCGTCCGCACCTACCTGGTGCAGCTGCCGCTCGCGCTGCTGCTGGCGGTCGTCGCCATACAGATCGTCATTCTGAGCCTCTCTGCCACCGACGCCATGAGCGACGCCGTCGCGGGCGGCGCCGGCGCCGACGTGACCTCTCTGCTGTCGGGCGTGACCACGGGACTGGTGGCGGCCGCAGCCGACCCCACCATCGCGAGCTTCGTGCTCCTGCTCATCGCGCTGCTCGTCGCGGTTGCCGCGTTCGTGCTGTGGCTCGAGCTCCTCATCCGCGCCGCGGCGGTCTATGTCGCGGTCCTCTTCCTGCCGCTGGCGCTGGCCACCCTCGTCTGGCCGGCGGTGTCGCACTGGTGCCGCCGCCTGGTCGAGACGCTCGCCGCGCTGATCCTCTCCAAGTTCGTGATCGTGGCGACGTTGAGCCTGGCGGCCGGTGCGGTCTCGTCGGGCACCGCCGGTACGGGCGCGCACGGCGCCGGGTTCTCGGCCGTCCTGGCCGGTGGCGCGCTCCTCGTGATGGCCACCTTCGTCCCCTTCGCCATCCTGCGCATGATCCCCGCGGTCGAGGCCGGCGCCGTCGGGCATCTCGACGGGCTGCGCTCACGGGGCACCGCGGCCATGACGCGGGTGCCGCGGACGGCGGCGAACCACGCTCTGCACGGCGGGCTCGAGGCGCTCGGTGATGCGCGGCTGATGGAGCAGACGGGGTCTGGCCTGGGGTCCCCCACGGCGGGCGGGGCGGCCCGGGCAGCGGCGGGGTCGTCCGGATCGGCGGGTTCGGAGGCGTCGTCCGCATCAGAGGGGTCGGAGGATGACGGGGCCGTCCATCTCGGCGCCGGGGACCCGGGCTCGGAGCGGGTCTTCGACGCCGCCGTCGCGCGCGGGGCCGTCCCGGGGCCCAAAGGCCCCAAGCCGATCCTGGGTTGGGAGGCCGGGGCGGAGGGCGCCGACGGTGCGGGTACTGCGGGAGCTGCGGGAGGCGCGGGAGGCGCGGGTGTCGACGCCATGGCCGACCGCATCGGGACGTGGCGCGGACGCCCCCACCGGTCTCCGCGGACGGGTCCGGCCACGGCGGAGGACGCGTGGAAGTGGGAGGGCGTGCCGCCGGGCCGCAGCCTGATCGGCAGGGTCGAGGCCGGCAAGATGCGCTACTACATGGGCGACGACGGCCACGGCCCGTGCATCAAGTGGCTGCCGGCGGCATGGCCACCGGACGAGGGTGACGCCGGGTGAGCGGCGACGCCGGGTCGCGCTACCGCTTCGGTCCGCGCGAGCGCGGGGGCGCGCTGGCCGGGTGGCGGGCGGGCCAGATCATCACCGTCGCGGTCGGCCTCGTGTTCGGCGTGCTCGTGCTGCGGTGGGAGCCCAATGCGGCGGGCGTGGCGGCGGCCATCGGCGTGCTCGTCCTCTACGGCGCCCTGGCGACGGTACCGGTGTCGGGGCGGACAGGCGACGAGTGGCTGCCGGTCGCGGTGTGCTGGGGCACCCGCCGGGTCGGCGTGCGCGGCGCGCGGCAGATGCGCGCGCTGCGCGGCGTACGGTTGCTGCGCGCCGACTGGCACGACATGGGCGTGGTGCACGACCGCACGGCGCGCACGCTCACGGCGGCGCTCTCGCTGCGCGGTCGGAGCTTCGCCCTGCTGGGCGCGGACGAGCAGGACCGCCGCGTGGGGGCGTGGGCCTCCGTCCTCTCGTCGCTGGCCCGCGAGGGCTCGCCGGTGCACCGGGTGCAGTGGGTCGCTGCGTCCTTCCCCGACGACGGCCAGGGTGTGCGGTCCTATCTCGCCGCCGAGGCGGAGCCCGACGCGGCGTCGGCGTGCACCGCGTCCTACGACGCGCTGCTGACCGACATGGACTCGCACACCTGCGCACACGACGTCGTCCTCGCAGTGCAGGTGCGGCTCACCAGGTCGGTCGAGGTCGGGTGCGCCACGCTGGCCCGCGAGGTCGGCTCGCTCGTCCGCCTCCTCTCCGACGCCGACGTGCAGGTCGAGTCCGTGCTCACGGCCGACGACCTGGCGCTGCAGCTGCTCCGCACGTACGAGCCGCACGTAACGGCCGACGCTGCCGATGGCCCGGTCGCCGACCACTGGCCGATGGCCATGGAGGAGAGCTGGTCAGCCGTGCGTGTCGACGGCATGGTCCACGCCACGTTCTGGGTGGCGGAGTGGCCCCGCATTGAGGTGCGCAGCGACTTCCTGGCCCCGCTCCTCCTCGGATCGGCCCGCTCGACCCTCTCCGTGGTGATGGAGCCCCTCGGTCCCGACACCGCGGTGCGCAAGGTGGAGGCATCCCGCACGGCCGACCTGGCCGACACCGAGCTGCGCCGGCGCGGCGGCTTCGTCTCGACGGCGCGCCACGCCCGCGAGTCGGAGGTCCTGGCCCGGAGGGAGGCGGAACTGGCCGAGGGGCACGCCTCCTTCCGCTACTCGGGCTACGTCACGGTCTCGGCCCCGGGGGAGGAGGAGCTGGTGGCGGTCTGCGACGCCGTGCAGCACGCGGCGGGGCAGAGCCGGCTGGCGCTGCGGCGCCTCTACGGCGATCAGGCGTCGGCCTACACCTGCACCCTTCCCCTGTGCCGCGGGCTGCGCTGAGGGTGATACCCGAGCGCCCACCTACCATGGCCTCATGGGCGACCGCACCGTTCCCGGCCCGCACGCGACGGGCGATGCGGAAGGTCACGGCGGACCCCGCAATCTGGTGGTGCTGCTCCTCGACAGCCTGAACCGTCACATGCTCGGCAGCTACGGCGGCACGGAGTTCGAGA